>CAJWGQ010000028.1 GCA_913041025.1 uncultured Gammaproteobacteria bacterium
CGCATGAAACTGCATACTTCGAAAACTCAGCCCTTGGATCGTCACGCATTCGTGAGGAAGTAAAGCCCCAAGCCTGTGAATACTCTTAAAGCCAGGCGAAACAACACCAACCAACTTAGTTCGCAAAAAGCTCTTAAAGATGCGCAACCAGTCGCTCCAATCTTCCTCAGGCACCGAATCAGCTTGCCACAATTTTGGTGTTTGTAAGTCTGGATGCACATCCAATAATTCGTGGAGCAACGTTGATCCAGTTCTTGGCAATCCCAGAATGAAAACGGGTTTTTCAACATTAGGCAGACTGGTTGAAGTCTGAAATTTGCGAGCCACTCTAAGTCGATTCGTTAACATCCCTATAACTAACCGGCGTGCAATGACTCTACCTAATTCAGTAAGATTTGCTGAACTTAAATAACTCTCTAAAAGTAGATAAAGTGGCTCTTTCCAGTCATCGCCGCCAAAATCATCACTCTTCGCTAACCTGATAGCAGCTCTGACCAAATCGTCCAATTCGAGCGATGAAGGCAACAAGTTACTCGATGACAGCCCACCGACTAGGCCATTAAATAGAGGTCGGATTGAAGAGTCGTACTGATTTTCCACTGTTAGATTTTGAGTCCCAAAACTCGCAATTGTTCCCCTCTAGGCAGGTAACTCTTAATTCGATAAATAGGCTTCATTTATCAGCTTATCAGCTTATCAGCTTATCAGCTTATCAGAAGACTGCCTTTTTATTTGGGTCTTTAGTATTGTGATCCTAGAGAGAGAGGTGAAACTGAAAGCGCTATTCCGAGAATTTAATAATTACAAACAATTCATTCCTTTTCTTTAGCCCAAATATTTAGATTTCCATAATATCAATCACCATTAAATTATAGGAACTACTGTAGTCTTCGGCAAAAAAACGCACCGAAGAGCGTTTTTTTCTAGTGGTTTATACCTCTAATCGACGAAGCGACATGTGAATACTGCGTTTTTTGCGTAAACCACCTCTCTACGATCTACACCTTAAACGTGAATTTTGCAGTGCTGCTTAATTTAACAAAAACCACAAATCTCTGAACAGTAGCTACGAAGATCCTGTGTATCAACTTAATTGTTAACGGTTTTCCTCGACATAAAAGCAGCTACAAATAGCGGTTTTCAATGGCTCAAACGAAGATGCCTGACGCATTTCATCTCACTCTCTTACCTGATTAATTCAAAGCAACCATTCCCTTCGGTCTTCTGACATCAAATTGATCTGACTCAATCCTGAAAGCCTTAACAATAATCGCTCTAAACCTATCCATTCGCTCCCGCCTCGAACTCCTCCCTTCGCCTGCAGGTCAAGCAAGGCGATCTCAGAAAGAACAAAATCCAAGTCACCAACCCTACTAGCAAATTGGCCAATCACCTTTTTTTGCGCCTCTGGCAGACCTTGCAAATTTCCGCCTACTCTTCTGATCTGTGATGCCAAGGCGCCCAAAATAGCAAAAAAGGAAACCCCTTCCTCTTTAAGGACACTCAATATATGAGAAAGACGTTCCGACTCCCCCGCCATCGTCGCGTTTACGAGATCAAATGCTCCAAACCGTGAAGAATCCTCGATGACTTCATACAACTGGTCTATCGAGACCTCTCCTTGCATCTTGCTCAAAACCATTTTCTCGATGAGCTGAGCCGCGCTCAATAAATTACCTTCAACCCTTTCGGCTAAATAAGAAAGCCCCTCTTTACCAATCTGAAGGTCATTTGACCGAAGCCGAGCACTGAGCCATCTTGGCAAGTCCCGCTGCCCTATCGGCCACACCAGAATAATTCCTCCAATGCTATCCAGCGATTTGAACCAGGCTGATTTTCTTTGTCGCGGCAAAAGTCTCTCTGTTCGAATCAAAAGCAATACATCTTCGGGAGGACTATCACACCATTCTCTTAAAAAAACCGAGGCGTCTTTATCGAGTTTATTGGCAGATAAACGAACATCAATAATCCTTTTGGAAGCAAAGAGAGACAATGAAGCGCCCTCCTCCCGCAAAGAGTCCCAATTGCCGTCCGTTCCAGGCTCAAAGATTTTTCGTTCCTGAAATCCTTGATCCTTCGCGCACTTCAATATTTGATCGCATGCTTCCTGGACTATGAGAAGCTCGTCGCCACTAACCAGGTACAGAGGCTTCAAACTCTGACTCAGAGTTTGAGCTAATTTTTCAGGGTATATTTGCAAAACTCAGGCGAACGACTAAAGAGTAGAGCCCACTCTACTCACCACTCTTACCAACTGGTCTGCTACATTTGCCGCAAGTTCTTCGCGAATAGTAGACTCTACATTGTGGGTACCCAAAAGATTTTGCCGATCATAAAGAAAGGAATCAGACCGGCGAATCCAAGACGGAGCCACTAGCGTTTTTCCGTCGGGAGCTTCGATGGCATACCGAACTGAGTAGGTAATGCGATACTCTGCGCCTAATGAACTTGCATCAACAGAAACGGCTCGCCGGTCTATATCTTCTATCAGACAATGCAGCACAAACCCCGACAGATTTTCATCTTTTTTGGTCGACAGCCCTAATCTCTCCAAACGGTCAGCGGTCTCCTTGCACGCCAATATTTCAATATTGCCTGCTAGCGAAAAAGTTTGGAATGAAGCGCTGGGATCAGAAAGCCCCATTTGGTAGCCACAACTCGCAAGAAAAAGAGTGGCGATCGAAACAAGAATTTTCGGAAAAACCATCTCAGCCAGAGACCACCAAATTCACCAAGCGACCAGGAACCACTATCTCCTTTCTTATCGTTTGGTCGTCAATACTTCGCAATACATTTTCATTTTCTTTTGCGGCCGACAGGATCATTTCTTCGCTTGCGTCCCCTGGAACTAAAATTTTTCCTCTAACCTTTCCATTAACTTGTACGACTAATTCTATTTGTGACACCTCTAAAGCCTCCTCTACTATCGGAGGCCACGCGCGACCCACAAGTATCCCTTCACCACCCAATCGACTCCACAACTTCTCACAAACATGAGGAGCAATAGGCGACAGTATTTGCACTGCAAAGGTAAGAGCTTCCGAGACTACTGCTCGATCTTGCTCGGTCTCAACATCAAATTTAGACACTGCATTACATAACTCCATCACCCCAGACACGACTGTATTGAATTGCACACGCCGACCAAAATCGTCATCAGCTCTGGCGAGAGTCTCATAAGCTTTCTTTCTCAAATCTCGAGCCGAATCACTTAGCTCGGCATGAATAACACCCGATGCCGTACCGTCTGCTGTCAGCTCTTCGACCAAATTCCATAACCTCCGCAAAAATCTCAACGCTCCCTCCAGTCCCGCCTCATTCCACTCAAAGGACTGATCCGGAGGAGCTGCAAACATCATGGCGGTTCGAACCGCATCGGCACCATATTTTTCTAATAATTTTTGCGGATCTCCAGCATCTCCAGAAGACTTGGACATCTTTTTACCGCCCTGAAGCACCATGCCGAGCATGAGCAACTTCTTGAATGGCTCGTCAGCCTTAACTAATCCTTCGTCACGCATAAGTTTGTAAAAAAACCTAGAATAAAGAAGGTGCAAAATGGCATGCTCAATACCTCCCACATAATGATCGACAGGCGTCCATTCATCGGCTTTGCCGTCAACCATTGCATCAGGATTCTTGGCAGAAGCGAATCTCGCATAGTACCAGGAGGAATCTATGAACGTGTCAAAGGTGTCCGTCTCCCGCCTAGCCAAACCACCACATTCAGGACACTCGACCGCTAAAAATGATTCCATCTTTACCAGAGGAGACTGAACACCTTCAAATTTAACCTCGGTAGGCAAAATGACAGGAAGATCTTTTTCGGGGACCGGCACAACTCCGCAAGTATCGCAATGAATCATGGGTATCGGACAACCCCAATACCTTTGCCTCGAAACTCCCCAGTCTCTCAGCCGAAAATTACTCGCCCTGCTTCCTAGCCCTTTCTCAGTCAGAGCTCCGGCTATTTGATCAAAGGCCTCTTCATAGGATAACCCGTTGTAGTCCCCCGAATTCATCAGTTTTCCCTTTTCAGTAAAGGCACCAGATGATATTTCCGCAGGTTGCTCAGTAACGGATTCAATCACCTGTTTGATATCGATTCCATACTTCGTAGCAAACTCCCAATCTCTTTGGTCGTGCGCCGGCACGCTCATCACTGCCCCGGAGCCGTAATCAATCAACACAAAGTTAGCTACCCAAACAGGTAATGCGTCACCGGTGAGAGGATGACTGACTTGAAAAGGGGTCACTATTCCAAGTTTTTCAATGGTGGCCATGTCGGCTTCTGCCGTTGAGATTTTTTTCATATCAGCGATAGCTGCTTCAATAGCCGGGTCATTTTCAGCAGCTTCAACGGCCAACGGGTGCTCAGGCGCTAACGCTAGATAGGTGGCCCCCATTAAGGTGTCTGGTCGAGTCGTAAATACCCTCAAAAAATCCGATCCGCGCCCAATCACTGGAAAATCTATTTCCGCTCCTTCCGAGCGGCCAATCCAATTTCGCTGCATCGATTTAACTGATTCGGGCCAGCCTTCAAGCAACTCTATCTCGTCTAGCAATTCGTCCGCATACTCTGTGATTTTTAAAAACCACTGCGCCATTTCTTTTCGTTCAACAAGCTCGCCAGATCGCCAACCCCTCCCGTCTATCACTTGTTCGTTGGCGAGCACAGTCTGGTCCACTGGATCCCAATTGACTATCGAGTTTTTTCGGTAAACGAGTCCCTTTTTAAACAATCGGACAAATAACCATTGCTCCCAGCGATAATAGTCTGGATCACAGGTAGCGAATTCCCGCGACCAGTCGATACCGAAGCCCAACTGTTTCATTTGAGCCTTCATATTTTCGATATTGGACCGAGTCCAATCAGAAGGTGGAATATCATTCTTAATCGCCGCATTTTCAGCGGGCAAACCAAACGCATCCCAACCCATCGGGTGCAACACATTATAGCCCTTCATACGTTGATAACGGCTGATCACATCCCCGAGGGTATAGTTCCTGACATGCCCCATATGAAGCTGACCACTGGGATAAGGAAACATCGAGAGACAGAAAAATTTCTCCCCTTTTTGCTTATCATCTGCAATGAAGCTTTGCTCTTCCTCCCAGCGCTGTTGCGCCTCCTGCTCCACTTCAACGGGGACATAAGAATCATTCATAATGTTAGCCAGTTACTTCAATCCCAAAGACGCAAGCATACACCTGAGACACTTTTTTTTTAAGGCAATGAGACCCCTCACTCAGCTTTTGATCGACTCAAGGCGTAAAAGAAGACAAAGAAAATCAGAAATAGAACTGGCCAATCACCCGCATAAGTGTATGGCGTTCTGCCTTCAGCGAGACTTACCTTTGACGAAAGCACACCAGAAGTAAACTGCGGCAACGTTTCGACAATTTCCCCATTTTTACCGATGACCGCCGTAACGCCATTATTGGTTGCTCGTATAACTGGCTTCGCATTCTCAAGCGCGCGCACTCTGGCTATCTGCAAGTGTTGCCAAGGTCCATTTGTTCGACCAAACCAAGTATCGTTCGAAACGGTAATAATGGCTGAACTCTCGATACTTCTTTTCCTCAAACTTTCGCCATAGGCTATCTCGTAGCAAATCGCTGGTGAAACCTCAAAAAACTCCCCATCTATCACTATGGACAAATTATCCTGCCGAGGACTTCCTGGCGACATACGAGACATTGGTAAGTCGAAAAACCCAATCACGCCCCGCAAGAAGCCCTCAAAAGGCACGTATTCTCCAAACGGGACGAGATGCTGCTTCGAATACGTTCCCAGCCCTTGACCAATAGCAATCAAGCTATTCTTATTACTCCCATCGGCCGGATCCAATGTTGGAATTCCAGAAATGAAATTCGTTTTCGTTTGCAAGGCTTTTTCACCGAGCATCGCTACAGCGCGCTGGGCCTCCCCTCCAAAAAGGGTAATCGCAGCCTCAGGCCAAACGATTAAATCGTTCCCCCAATACTCATCACTCAGATCCATATGTTTTTCGAGGTTTCGGTTTCTTTCCTCGACCAACCACTTTTTATCCTGCTCTAAGTTTGCCTGGACCAGCGCAACTTTAATCTCTTGTGTTTCTTTTCCCCAGACCACCAAACTTAGCAAAACACCCAACAACCACGGAGCGACAGCTAACAGAATAAAAACACCTTTGCGCCGAGAAAGACCAACGTATAACGCGCCGGCACTAAAATAAAGAAGCCAGCCAACACCTAGACTGCCTAGTATTGGCAACAAGTTAGACAAGTTCGTCTCCAACACTAAGTGCCCCGAAAACAACCAAGGAAAACCGGAAAGTAGCCAAGTCAACAACCACTCAGTCAAAGTAAGAACCGACGCGAACAAGAGCAGTGAGCGATCTATCGATCGGCTATTATCTAAAAATCTTAGGAGCAGTCCCGCGGGCACATAGAAAGCAGACAATACCAGAATAAGCAATCCCACTATGACGGAGGCTAGAACCGGATCTGCGTTACCAAAGGTCGAGACGCTGTGATAGATCCAGCTAATACCAAAGGCATTTTTACCTAGAGCAAAACAAAACAATACCGAGAGCGGTTTTGAAGGAATCTCATGAATTATATGGAAAAGAAGGCAAATAGAAAAAATCGATATTGGCCAGAGCGCATACGGCTCGAAGCCCAGTGTATAAAGCGCACCGGCCAGAAACGCTAACAAGAACTTCATGCGCTAGTATTGACTCGGAGCAACCTCACTCGGCGTGAATCCGCATTCAGGACCTCAAAATTAATATCAGCTACCCGAACCTGATCTCCTCTCTCAGGCATATGCCCAAATGCTTGAAGCACAATACCACCGATCGTATCGAACTCCTCCCCGCTATAACTCGTAGCAAATCGCTCATTGAAGTCTTCTATCGGCATAACCGCTTTAACGTGAAAGATGGCCGGCTCTATTTGAGTCACTAAATCATCGCCATCGACATCGTGCTCATCTTCAATGTCTCCTACAATCTGCTCCAACACATCTTCGATCGTAACCACACCAGATACCTGTCCATATTCGTCCACAACGACCGCCATATGATTTCGAGTGGCTCGAAACTCTTGAAGCAGGTCATTCAGTCTTTTGCTTTCTGGTATCACTGATGCGGAACGGATACAGTCCTTCATCGAAAACTTGGGACTACCCTCATCTGACATCAACGGCAGCAAATCCTTCGCATGCAGGATCCCTTTAACATCGTCCATGCTCTCCCCAATCACCGGAAATCTGGAATGTTTGGACTTAATTATTATGGGAAGCAAATCTTTGAACTCTAAATCTTCTTCGAGAACCACTAAAGAGGATCTTGGAATCATAATATCTCGAGCATGCATTTCGCCGACGTGCAATGCGCCTACCACGATGTTCAGAACATCTAAATCAATTAACTGACGCTCCGCAGCGCCTTTAAGGACACTAACTAGATCACTGAGACTGGCAGGTTGGTCGGAAAAAAAATCGCCCAGTCTTTCCTTTAGACTCTTACGGGGACTTTCAACAGGCTCTGAGTCTTCTGCTGATTTAATCAGCTGCTCAGTTGTTTCGCTCATTCATTCAAAAATTCAAACTTGGCATTACTATATATGTAAGATGCATCCAAAATGCAAGCAATTACATTTAATGGCTAGTCATACAGCGGTATGCCTTAGCGCTAATCATTCATATGGGCTAGCAATTCCCTTCAACCCTAGAGCTTCAATTTCGAGCGCTTCCATTTCATCCGCGGCTAAGTCTTCATCGTGGGAGTGACCAAGTAAATGCAAAACACCATGCAAAAATAAATGTGAAGCGTGATCTAACAATCGCTTGTTTTGGCTTTCAGCCTCTGAAATCAACAGATCCCAACAGATCACAATATCGCCTAATATGTGAGCAAATTCGTCCAGTTCAATTTCATAGGGGAAACTTAGAACATTTGTCGGTTTTTTGATTCCTCTGAACTGATCATTCAACAAGCGGGACTCTTCTGACCCACATATCCTTACCACTACTTCTGTGTCATTACCCAGTCCTTTAAGTTCGCAAATGATCTTTAACCAAGCATCAAACCATTCGCGCTGAGGTAAACAAAAATCCTCACAGCAGTTTGAGACCTGAATCTCAGTCGGCATCATGACCTCTGGAATGCTCGCTCTTGCTCTCGGATTTTGCATAAGCATCGACAATTGATTGGACCAGCGGGTGACGAACCACATCTCTCGAGGAAAACTCCGTAAAGGTTATTCCATCAACTTTTTTCAACACCTGCCTTGCATGCACCAAACCAGATCTTTCTCCCCTAGGCAGATCAATTTGAGTAATGTCTCCTGTGATAATTGCAGTTGATCCAAAACCAATTCTCGTCAAAAACATCTTCATCTGGGCGATCGTGGTGTTTTGACTCTCATCCAAGATAATGAAGGAATCATTCAAGGTTCTACCCCGCATGTAGGCCAATGGTGCCACCTCTATCACATTACGTTCGATCAGCTTGTTGACTCTTTCAACACCCATCATTTCGTATAACGCATCATAAAGAGGGCGCAAATAGGGATCGATCTTCTGGGCAAGATCTCCGGGCAGAAACCCTAATTTCTCACCCGCTTCCACTGCTGGTCTTACTAACAGAATTCGAGAAACTTCCGCATTCATCAAGGCATTCACCGCACAGGCTACAGCAAGATAGGTTTTGCCCGTGCCAGCAGGCCCTATTCCAAAACTTACATCGAACTCTAGGATTGTCTGAACATATTTCCTCTGATTTTTGCCCCTGGGCTTCACGTTGCGCTTATAAGTTCGAACCGTCTCTTGTCCAGAGGGACTTTCAGGGGAGCCTGGCAATTTATTTTCGTCCAGTCCAATAAGTTCACTCATGCCTGATTCTTGCATGCTCATATGCACAGATTCAGCCTCTAAACTTTCACGGAACTCAGTATCTTTGTAGAGTTGGGTTAACAGTGCAGAGACCATTTCTACAGAGTGTTTCGCGCCTCGCACACTGAACTCGTTGCCCCGATAATTAATACTCACTTTCATCCGTAACTCGATGAGTTTCAGATTCTCATCGTACGGGCCCACCAGCATAGCCAGACGTTTTGCGCTCACGGGCTCCAGCAACAACTGATTGTCTACAGACAAAATGGAAGGACTCACATTATCGTCCAAGGGGTTCTTTAGCGTTTCGGTCAAATTACTATCTCTTATCTGGATTAGGTCTCAGAAATCTGCAGGCCTCTGAGTGAATTCGGCAATACCTCTGTAACCTGAACGTCAACAAATTCACCTGTCTGAGAAAGATCGCCATCAAAATTAACGACTCTATTATTTTCAGTTCTTCCTGAAAGCACATTTTCATCTTTTTTTGAAGCTCCCGTTACTAAGACCGTATGCGTCTCGTTCATCATCGATTGGGAAATCTCCAGGGTTTGTTTATTTATCAGGCCTTGTAACTCAGCTAGCCATGATTTCTTGGTTTGAACACTTATTTCGTCTTTAAGACTAGCCGCCGGAGTACCTGGACGCGCGCTGTAGACAAAACTGAACGATAAATCGAACCCAATCTCGTCAATCAATTCTAATGTTTTTTCGAAATCTGCCCTGGTTTCTCCAGGGAAACCCACAATAAAGTCAGAGGATAACGAAATGTTCGGCCTAACCTGTCTTAAACGACCAATTTTCTCCTTATATGCTTCAATCGTGTGCCCTCTTTTCATTGCTTTCAACACAGCATTAGAACCCGCTTGAACGGGCAGGTGCAGATGGTCTACAAGCTTGGGCAAATCTGCATAGGCTTGAATCAAATCGTCGGTAAATTCCATCGGGTGAGAAGTCGTGTATCGAATGCGCCCTATTTCCGGTAACTCAGCAATATAATACAGAAGTTCTGACAGTCTAACCTTGTCCCCATTCAGGTCTCCCTGGTAAGAATTAACATTCTGACCCAGTAAATGGATTTCTTTGACGCCTTTCTTTGACAAAGAAACAACCTCTTTCATCACCGATTCCACGGATCGACTGATTTCCTCTCCTCGCGTATAGGGAACAACACAAAAACTACAATACTTGCTACAGCCTTCCATGATAGAAACAAATGCAGAAGGCCCAGCGACGCCTGGCTCAGGGAGACAATCAAACTTCTCTAGCTCAGGAAAAGTAACATCGATGACCGGCAATTGATTCGACTTAGCCTCTGCCACCATTGTTGGCAAGCGATGAATAGTCTGAGGTCCAAATACAAGATCAACATATTGAGCGCGTTTTTTTATGTTTTGTCCCTCTTGCGAAGCAACACACCCGCCTACACCTATCACCAAATCTGGGTTGTCGTTTTTAAGCAGCCTCCAGCGACCTAACTGATGAAACACTTTTTCTTGCGCCTTCTCACGTATAGAACACGTATTTAAAAGCAATACATCGGCTTCTTCTTCGCAACTGGCCATCTCATAATCGTGGTCACTACCCATCAAATCGGAGATGCGAGAAGAGTCATACTCATTCATCTGGCAACCATGAGTTTTAATAAATAGTTTCTTAGTCATTATAATTTTTAGAGAATTGGTTTTTGTTGAAAGGAGCGCCCGTCTGCAAATAAGGACCGGGCTTACAAATCACGCTCGACATATTTTTCTTAATCAACTCTTGAAAGTTCTAGATCTGACATTATATTTGATTTACTGCGGTAACGAATAGTATCTATGGCAAATAAGGATCAACCAAAAAGCGTCTATCGAGTGCTCTTTCACTCACAAGGCCAAGTATATGAGGTCTACGCCCACAACATCTATCAAAGTGACTTGTACGGTTTCGTGGAAATCGAAGATTACACATTCGGGAATCGTTCTCAAATGTTGATCGATCCTTCGGAAGACCGGTTAAGGAATGAATTCGAAGGCGTACAACGATCCTTTGTACCAATGCATGCCATCGTCAGAATCGACGAGGTGGAAAAAGAAGGCGTTGCCAAAATTTCAGACAGTAAAGGCGAAAAAGTTACCCCCTTCCCTTTACCGATGCCTAAAGACAAACGTTAGGTCTCCGTTAATAGCCTTCAGCTAGAAAGGGAAAGGCACTTGTAACATGGGCTGGCGCCATGATCTCAGCCCGCTCTACCAAATCGCTTTTCAACTCTTCCAGAGTCCGAACTCCCAGTAGAGCCATTGTAATTTGCACTTCATGCTCCAAGATTTTCAGGGCCTGCACCAGTGCTGGTGCACCGCCTGCTGCCATAGCAAAACCCTCGAAACGCCCCATCCCCACCGCAGTCGCGCCTAAACAGAGCGCTTTGACAACGTCAGCGCCTCTCAAAAACCCTCCGTCGACGACGACAGGAACCCTACCATCAACCGCTTCCACTACATCCGGTAAGGCATCAATGCAGGCTTTCGTGTGATCCAGCTGCCTACCGCCGTGATTTGACACATATACAACATCGACTCCTGCTTCAACGCACCGCGCAGCATCTGATGCATCCATCACTCCTTTCACTATAAGAGGAATCGAATATTTATCTTTAATATGGGCAACTGTATCCCAAGACATCGTGGTTTGATAATTAAAAGCAGGCGCCTTAGCAGAAGCTTGCCTACCGGACATTGGAATGTAACCCTTCAATATGTCTCTCTCCCTTCGAGAGTAAACTTGGGTATCTGCTGTTAAACAAAATCCCACGTAGCCAGCGTCAACCGAACGCTCAATGATGTCGTCCATCCACTCTTCATCGCCCATCAAATAAAGCTGGTAGACCTTTGGCCCTTGTATAGCCGATGCCACCTCCTCGAAGTTGGGTGAGCAGGCGGAGCTTAAGATTTGCAGAACACCAAAATCAGCCGCAGCTTCGGCTACTCCTGTCCCTCCTGAAGGATCAAAAGCCTGCACAGAACCAATTGGAGGTAAAATCACGGGAATTCTCAGCGGGACACCCAGCAATTCTGTGTTGGTCAACACGTTGTCCACTTTATTTAATATTCGAGGACGAAAGACCCAGGATTCGACTGCTGCTCGGTTACGTCGTAATGAAGCTTCGCTATCCGCGGCCCCGGTTAAATAATCCCAGTCGCCCTTGCTAAGATTTTGCTTCGCCGCTTTTACCATTTCCGTCAGAGTTCTAAAATCTGCCACTTCCTAGCCCGCCCAATTGGATTCCTTTAGCGTATCATGACATGGTAAATTTTCGTTTTCATATATTGATTTGAGGTGCGCAATGGCAGGGATGGTAATAATCGGTTGTGGTCAGGCCGGTGGACAGGCAGCAGCCTCCCTTAGACAGGAAAAATACGAAGGGCCCATCACCATGATAGGCCAAGAGCCCTATATCCCTTACCAGAGGCCACCTCTATCGAAACAGTATTTGTCGGGCGAACAGGAAAAAGAAAAGCTTAATCTCAGACAGGAATCTTTTTATTCAGAGAAAGAGATTAATCTATTACTGGGAACATCAGTTTTATCGGTGGATCCTCTCCAAAAAGAGTTGCAACTCGACACCGGTGAGACCGTGACTTATGACAAATTACTTATCGCCTCTGGAGGCAGACCCAGAAAATTGGAGGTCGATGGACATAACCTAAAAGGCATTCACTATTTAAGAAACATAGACGATGTCGATGCCATAAAAGCACAAATGAGTACTAGCAAAAACATGGTCATTGTTGGGGGAGGATATATCGGACTGGAAGTTGCCTCGGTGGCCATAAAAAAAGGACTTACAGTGTCCGTGTTAGAAATGGAAAATCGCATTCTTGAACGGGTTACCACTGAAGAAATGTCCGCCTTTTATAATGAACTTCACTCAGATCAAGGCGTTAACATTTTGACTTCAACACAAGCCAAAGCATTCAAAGGCTCTGAGGCAGTAGAGCGCGTGGTGTGTGACGATCAGGAAATACCGGCTGATCTGGTGATAGTCGGCATCGGCATCCTACCGAATACTGAAATAGCTGAAACCGCAGGTTTAGAAACAGACAATGGCATCGTAGTGGACGAACACTGTCGCACCAGCAACGAGCACATTTTTGCGGCCGGCGACTGCACCAATCACCCAAACCCACTTCTTAATCGCCGACTGAGACTAGAATCTGTTCCCAACGCGATGGAGCAGGGCAGAGTAGCAGCCTCTAACATGCTGGGAGGCTCTAAATCTTACGCGTCTATGCCATGGTTCTGGTCCGACCAATACGAACACAAACTTCAAATGGTGGGGTTTTCGAAAGAATCAGATCAATCCATCGTCAGAGGAGATATGACATCCAAATCCTTTACGGTTTTCTACTTAAAGGACAATTTGATTATTGCTGCCGATTCCGTAAATAATCCAAAAGAGTTTATGGCGAGCAAACAGTTAATAGGAAAGAAAGCATCTATAGAGGCGTTAGCTGATACTTCATTTGAACTTAAAACCCTAATCAACTAAAGACCCAACACTTGTTTGGCGATAATGTTGTGCTGGACTTCGGACGAACCTCCGGCAATGGTGTAACCTCGGTGATGGTAGGTTCCCGAGCTGACAAACTCCATCATTGCAGGGCCTACTATTTCATGATCTCCCTTACTGGAATCCATAGGCACGGATAGGTAGTCGACGAGTTCGAACAGGAGTTCATCTTGCGACTGAACCAGCTCACTCCCTTTAAGTTTCAACATTGAGGGTTCTGCTCCTACCTCTGAGCCTTTATCTGCCCGGCCGAGTATCCTCAAGCTAGTCATCTCTAGAGCGTGTATCCTAATCGCGATTTGACTCAACTTAGAACGCAAAGAAGCTGGCAGTGTTTGTCCGCGCTGCTCTTGCTGAGACACCAACTCCAATAAATTTGAGAAGACGCGTTTATTTTCGGCAATACGAGAGACCATCAAGCGCTCATCTCCAAGCAGACTCTTGGCAACTGTCCAACCCTGATCTTCCTTTCCTAGTCGCTGATTAGTAGGAACTTGTACCCCTTCAAAAAACACCTGGTTCCAAAGACGCTTGCCATTAAAGGCGATCAAAGGTTTGATCTCGACCCCAGGAGATCTCAGATCCAGGAGCAAAAAGCTTATTCCTTTCTGCTTTTGAACTTGGGCATTGGTCCTTACTAGACAAAAAATCCAATCCGCATACTCAGCGCCGGAAGTCCATATTTTAGAACCATTTACGATGTACTCATCTCCATTCTTGATAGCAGTCGTTGCAATACCCGCTAAATCGGAGCCTGCTTGAGGCTCTGAGTAACCCTGACAAAACCAGAGATCCGCGTTTCTTATCTTTGGTAAAATATCGGCCTTTTGAGCTTCGGAGCCGTACTTGATTATTGCAGGGCCCACCATATTGAAGCCAAATCCAGACAAAGCAGGCGCATGCATCGAACGACAACAGCTGTCGAATATGTGTCTCTGAATTAAATTCCAACCGGTTCCGCCATGCTCAATCGGCCAATTTGGCGCCGACCAGCCTTGCTTATTTAGTGTGCGGGTCCAATCAGTTAACTCTTGCTTATCCACTGCAGCACCGTTTTTCACTTTCTGGGCCAAGTCTGAGGGCAAAGCTGAGCGCAAAAACGAATCGACGCTCTTTTTGAACTTCATTTGTTCATCTGTAAATTGGTATTTCAACCTTCACCTCCAACAACTTTCACTGGCAACCTTCTAAATAGCTCTCGATACTACTAGAATTTACAAATAACGACTCGCCTATAAAGATTTCGACTCCTTCTAACAAATCAAACCAGTTGATAAGGCAAATTGAGACAGGCGCTTTTACAACAAGGACCAACACTCATGAATTTAAAGTCTACTCAAATCGAGATCAGTAAAGAGTATCTCAATTTTTCTGTTGGCCACTTCACAATTTTCAGTCAATCGCATCGGGAAAATCTACACGGCCATAATTACCGTATGGCCGCAACAATCGATGCGCCCGTGGAGAAAGAGGGACTAACCTTTGACTACAATCTAATTAAAAAAACGATAAAGACTCTGTGCGACGAAATCGACGAGCAAGTTCTACTTCCATCCGATTCGCCTCATTTAGATATTGAAGAAGACAACCATTACGTATATGCCTTATTTAACTCAGAACGTTTACCATTTCTTAAACGCGACGTTACTGTACTGCCTATAAGTAATGTGACTGTCGAGGAACTCTCTCACTATTTTCTTTATCGGTTTCTGGAGCACGAGACCGTCTCACCATTACCACTCACAAAAGTTGTTTTTAAATGCTCGTCTGGTGATGGCCAGTGGGCGTCAAGCCAATGGACGAAAGGAGGTTAAATGAAATACCTTTTAATTACAGGAGCAAGCGCCGGCATCGGCCTGTCTGCTGCTAAACTATTTCTAGATGAAGGCTATTCGGTAATTAATTTATCGAGGCGAGTTTGTCCTGCGAAAAAAGCTATGCACTTTACCGCAGATTTAAGTGATCCAAACTTTCTCAACCCCATCATGGACGACCTAGAAAAAAACCTCCGAGGCGCAGAAGAAATAGTTCTCGTTCATAATGCTGCCAGGCTTACTAATGACAAGGTTGATTCAACCGATAGCAACGACCTCCGTCAAATCATGGAAATCAACCTGATCGCTTCTAATACCCTCAATCAAAACTTAATACCTTTGATGAAACCTGGATCATCCATTCTCTATATAGGCTCCACATTGTCCGAAAAAGCAGTACCCAATAGTTTCAGTTATGTGACCTCAAAGCATGCCGTAATAGGGATGATGCGGGCTACCTGCCAAGATCTCATATCCACCGGAATTCACACATCCTGTATCTGCCCAGGATTTACTGACACAGAGATGCTGCGAGAACATGTTCCAGACGAATTCATGGATACAATAAAGGAAATGAGCGCCTATGGTCGATTAGTAAAGCCTGGGGAAATTGCTGCCACCATACTCTGGGCCTCGCAAAACCCAGTTATCAATGGATCCGTTCTTCACGCCAACCTTGGACAAATTGAAAGCTAAACTGTCAAAACAAACTACAGACGCGTCGCTTCCTCATTTTCTTTCAAACCTAAATAAGGCATTAAGAAGCGTCTGGCCGCATAGACTAAAGGCGTATCAAAAAGCGCGACCAAAAATTTGAACAGGTACCCACCCGCAATAAAAGTCAATAATTGGGGCCAAAGTGGTTCGTCCCCATTAATTGGCAATGCGCTCGCATAAAAATGGGTTACCAAGATCACTGCGGTCGTATCGACTACCTGACTAACAGATGTCGAAGCGGTATTTCGAAGCCACAAATGCTTTCCAGAGGTCAATTTTTTCAAAAAGTGAAACAATCGTACATCGCATAGCTGAGCCAACAAATAAGCAATCATCGACGCAGCCACCGCACCAAAGGCGAGATGTTTAACTTCGAAGAAGACTGGCAAACGACCAGCCTCATCTAACTCTGGCAGCCCAGTTTGTGGGTCGATTACTTCGAAACCAGGCATGCTGGTTCCAACCCATAGAATGAGTAAAACCCAGAGGTTCAAGAGTAGTCCTATCCATACCATTTCCCTGGCTTTTTTCTCCCCAAAAAGCTCACTAATTAAGTCAGTGCACATAAAAGTAATAGGGTAAGGCAAAACCCCTACCGCAATTGCAAGCGGAACCGTTACGCCGAAAACATCAAAACTTAAGTCAAGAAACCGGCTTATGCCGACCACGTTCAAAAACGCAAGCGTCCCTAGAAACAAGCCTGACAAAGCCAGGAAAACAGTTTGCCTGCGCCACGCGTAATCGATAACAGACTCTTCAGTACTCAAATGAATCCCCTTAAATTTGGGTTATCTCTTTGATTCCAGAAGGTGCGAATTGACGCAATTCTGCAGCCGACCCTCAGAGAGGTAAGTCACCGCGACTTCTCCACCCTTATAACGCATGTCATAAACACTTTCGGGCGTGAAAAATGCTGAATGAGGCGTAATCAACAACCGATGATCGATCCACTCTTCGTCATTGGCCCAGGCTTTAATTAGCGGGTGCTCCGGGTCGGCCGGCTCTTCAGGTAATACATCTACACCTACGGCTTCTATGTAATTATTCTTCAACGCCTCATAGAGTGCGTCGAGATCAACAATTGGGCCCCTCGCAGTGTTGATAAGTATCAACCCAGGTTTACTGGCTCTTAAAACTTTTTCACTGATTAGATTTTCAGTTTCGCCCGAAAGAGGCGCGTGTATACTGACTACGTCTGATCGAGCAAACAGATCTTCCAAACTGTGGGTTCTCTTGACGCCAATGCTTAACTCCGCACCGTTTTCTCGATAGGGGTCGTACATTACAACATCCATCCCAAAGGCCTTTGCTCGCAGAGAGGCAGCCGTTCCAATTCTTCCCAAACCCACAACGCCAAAAGTACAAGCTGACAATCGCTTTCCGAAGGGATTGAGTGCGGGTCGCCACAAGCCTCTTGGATCCTTTTTTAGCTCACGTGTATGGAAGGTAATCCCTTTCATAAGCGACATCATTAGCGCAATCGCATGGTCCGCCACTTCCTGAGTTCCATAATCAGGAACGTTGCATACGGGAACCCCCAGGTCAGCCCAGGACTTGAGATCAATATTGTCAAAGCCTACCTTCGGAGTAACTACTATCCGGCAATTAACCAATTTTTCTCGAAATTCGTCAGGTATGTCATTAACGGTGACCACTGCATCAGCAGAAGCCCATTGCTCTTCTGTTACATCGGCATAGCGTTCACAAAAAATCGCTTGATTATTACCCACGCTACTGGACTCGATCTCTCGATCACCAGGCCAACGCATAGCAGGCCACAATACATTAAAGGTCATGTCTCTCCCCTAAAACTTTTTTCTCAATGTTCACTCTTGGCTAATATCAGCCAACAGCGAAATACTTTCTTCCATTATCTTAGACTCAATGCCAGAGACTCGCACGCGAGTTGCCACCAAATAATTCATTCCTAATTGTTCCTGATATTGATGAAGCCGATCTCTAACATACCGAGGGTCTCCAATTATTACCCAGTCTTCCGCGCCCTCATCGCTTTTTAATCTAGCATTTTCGGTCTTGGATTCAATTTCATATCTTACCTTTTTTAGAAGCGCCTGATCTTCTGAAACAAAAACTGACCTCATTAATGGAACAACTTCCGGCAAATCGAGGCCGGCAGCCATGACCTCAGCACGATGCACCTCAAAGTTTCCTCTTAATGTTTCAAGACTCTCCATCGGTGAACACAAGTAGGGGAGCCCCAACTTACCGGCCTGAGCTAAGGCCTTGGGGCCAAAGGCGGCCACCCATAATGGCGGCCATGGTTTTTGAAAAGGCTGGGGATAAACAACCACAGCATTTTCTTCGTTATCGTCTAAGGTAACGGGCTTGCCGGCCCAGGCATCCTTCATAATCCCTAAGGCCCATGAGAAAATTCGGCGTTTTTGCGCTGGAGGCACATGATAGGCCTTGAGCATATCCGGAGCATAACCCCGTCCCACTCCTAATATTAATCTGCCCTTACTTAATTGATCCAGCACTGCAACCTGCTCAGCAGCTTGAAGCGGATTACGAAGAGTAAGTAAGTAGGAGGTAGTCCCTAACCGTATTGTATTCGTCCCTCCAGCAACAGCTGCCAATAGCGTTAATGGGTCGGGAATCGCATTAGTCCCAAAATGGTTTTCCGGAAGCCAGATCGAGTCGTAACCCTGCTTCTCGGCAAATTGGGCTTGCTTGACCAGACTCTCCGCAGAAAGATCCGAAAACTCCCAGGGAGTTAGTCCTATACTTAAGTCAGACAAAGAGACACCTCGATTTAGTCACTATAAACAACAAGGTCGAGTTTAGCCGTAACACACAAAACATTTACCATCCTAATAAATACAGCGCTTATTCGAAATAATTTTGCATTATTAAAAGCGCTTTCATGGTTGCCCGCACCGCCTCTACATGTCTTTGCAATGCAAACTCCTGATACAACGGGTCATCTTCAAGCAACAAACAGCGTTCTTCATCAGGACACTTAAATGAGCTTCTTTTCCCAAACTGATTTCCGGCTATACCATATTCACCAAACTCACCAGGCTGTTCTCCAAACGACCAGAACGCTTCCCAAGTAACGGGGTATCCTGAAATCTTCTCTTTAATCGCAGAGACTGTACTATTTGCCGTCTTGCTTAATAGAGACTCGAAATCCTCCAGGCCTAACCCTAATCGATCGCAACTATCAACAAGCCGTTCATCTATCGCATCAGCATCAACTGGAAAGCGGTCGAAGCGATCTGAAAAAGAAAATCTCCACCATCTTCCTGTAAAAACAGGTACAACTCTCGGCGGCGAAGTCACATCCTGCAAGTAACTTATTACCCTCCCAACTGCTTTCAATCGGTCTTCGGCTTTATCGCCCAATTCTATCTGTCTAAGCAAACTGCGGTAGTGCCCTTGAAATCTGGTTTCTATAACCCACAACACTTCCTTCTGATCCTGAATGTACTAATTGTGTAGAAACCAAATTGATAAATCTCAGATGGGTTTTGCCTGAAGAACTTGCAAAAAAGGGTTCAAATCCTCAGATATTCATTCAAAGTCCTGCTAATGAAGTTACTAGTCTTAGTGCCACCAGTACTGATTCAATCTCCTATGAGATAACAAATGAATTGCAGGGGACCAACCACCAGACATCAAAACTTGATCACAATTAATTGTATCAATCTTTTTATATGAAGTATGCGATGCTTCAGCTATATCTAGACTATTAATTTTTCTTGAACCATTTATATGTTTTGAGACGCCCGAAATACTGCCGAAGGAACATTACACTTGCACTGTTAAAGATAGTCAATTTCATTGGGTCGACCTTGATAGTGGTGTGCGGCGACTGGTCGTAGGGACTCTTTCGGTACAAAACCAAATCTGTGGACCGGAAACTTCCGGTTCGAGTGGCACAATTCATCTTTGGGATGTCCAATCGGCTACCATGTTGCTCCAAATCCCTCTTGAGTGCGCTCATATCGACGCCCGCCCCGCGCTTTCCTTGTTTACAGCGTCGGCAAAAGGCAAGGGCTACAATTCCAACCTCTCTTCGCTTGGGAGTGGGGTGCCTTTGA
>CAJWGQ010000029.1 GCA_913041025.1 uncultured Gammaproteobacteria bacterium
TCTCATCGAATAAAATCTTGTCGTAAATTTCATCAGAAAAAACCACCAGATTGTGATTTCGCGCGATTTCAATAAGTGACTCCAGAGTGTTTTTGCTGTAAACCGAACCTGTTGGGTTATTTGGATTGATGATCACAATCGCCTTGGTACGCTCCGAGATTTTAGCGCGTATGTCGTCGAGATCGGGTTCCCAGCCTGCAGACTCGTCGCATAAGTAATGTCTAGGGGAGCCTCCGCAAAGTGATGTAGCAGCAGTCCACAAAGGAAAATCGGGTGCCGGTATAAGAATCTCGTCTCCATTGTTGATCAATGCTTGAAGTGCCATGACAACAAGTTCAGACACTCCGTTACCGATATACACATCATTTGGATTGAGCGAGGGAACTCTAAGTTTTCTATAGTGTTCGCAAACAGCTTCTCTTGCGGATAGGAGGCCCTTCGATTCTGAGTATCCTTGTGAGTTTTTAATATTACTTTCGACTTCTTGCAGAATGTGCGCGGGCGCGTCAAAACCAAAAGGGGCTGGGTTACCAATGTTAAGCTTGATGACTTCATGGCCAGATTCTTCAATCTCGTTTGCCTTCTTTAGGACGGGTCCCCTTATGTCATAAAGTACGCCATCGAGCTTTTGCGATTTTCGGATCTCTGCTCTGATCTTGTTACTTGTATCTGTCATTGATCACCTTTATTTTGGTCTTGAGCAGGCTTACCGTTTGTCATTGGCGTCGATTAGATTGAGTAGGGTTATAATACAGGATCATTAATCTGTTTAGTGAGGAGAAAGATGGAAAAAATTGTAAAAACCGAAGAAGAGTGGAAGGCTCAGCTAACAGAAGAAGAATATGCTATCGCAAGGCAGGCGGGTACCGAGAGGCCCTTTACGGGTATTTACTGGGACACAGAAACTGCTGGAACCTACAGGTGTAAATGCTGCAATGCACCTCTATTTGATTCCGATACAAAATTTGATGCTGGGTGTGGCTGGCCGAGCTTTTTTGCCCCGCTTGACGAGGGCTCAGTGAAGACAAGAGAGGATTTGAGTCTTGGAATGCGCAGGTTAGAAGTGCTCTGTAGTCGGTGTGATGCGCATTTGGGACATGTATTTCCCGACGGGCCTCAGCCCACGGGTTTGAGGTTTTGCATGAATTCTGCTTCGCTGAATCTGGAAGAGTTAAATTGATCATTGGTCCTAGCGCAGGGAGAGTCAGATGGGCATAAGCGCTTTTGCTAAAGATCAGCCCGACAAGATTGCCTATGTCATGGCGCAGGGGCGGCAACAGGTTACCTATGGTGAACTCGACTCGGCTGCCAACCAAGGAGCACGACTCTTTCGTGATCTAGGGCTACAGCGAGGCGACCACATAGCGATATTGTTGGAAAACCATCCGTTATTTTTTCAAATCGTGTGCGCAGCACAGCGCTCGGGCCTCTATTACACAACGATTAGTTGGCGCCTCCAGCAAGAAGAGGTCGAATATATTGTTAATGATTGCGAGGCCAAGCTGTTTATTACGTCGAAGAGTCAACTAGCGGTTGCGGAACCTTTGATGGAAAAGCTGTCGGCTGATTTGAGCTGCTTTATGTTAGACGGCGTTGCGCCGGGGTTTGAGTCATGGGAGGAGGCGCTAGCGAGCAGGCCAACGTCGTTGATCGACGACCCGAGTTTTGGCGGGCCCATGCTCTATTCTTCTGGGACTACGGGCTATCCCAAGGGTGTTAAACGCCCGTTGAGTGAAGAGGTTTACGAAGACAAAGAAGAAGTATCGATGATGCAGATGCTCTACGGAGCAACAGACGAGTCGATCTATTTGTCACCAGCGCCGCTTTATCACGCGGCTCCCATGACCTTTACTATGAGTTGCCTCCAATCTGGGATTGAGGTCATAGTAATGGAACATTTTGATCCAGAACTCGCGTTAGAAGCGATCCAAAGTCATAAGGTGACTCACAGCCAGTGGGTCCCAACTATGTTTGTTCGCATGCTAAAATTGCCCAAAGAGGTCCGGGATAGATACGACACGAGTTCGCTGCGCTGTGCCATACACGCTGCGGCTCCCTGTCCAATACCGATTAAAGAAGAGTTAATCGAATGGTGGGGCCCAATTGTGTTTGAGTATTATGCTGGCACGGAAGGCAACGGCTTCGTTCAATTGAATTCTCAGGAATGGCTCGAGCACAAAGGATCGGTCGGACGCCCATTGAATTGTCAAATACACATCTGCGATGACGAAGGAGACGAGTTGACTGCGGGAGAGCCCGGCACGATCTATTTCGAGGGTGGTGGAGAGTTTGAGTATCACAACGATCGAGAGAAAACGCTGGGTTCGCAGCATTCGAAGGGCTGGACCACTTTGGGCGACGTGGGTTATTTGGACGAAGAAGGCTATCTATATCTGACTGATCGCAAGCACTTCATGATTATTTCTGGAGGGGTCAATATTTATCCGCAGGAAGCTGAGAACATCCTGATTACCCACGAGAAGGTGATGGATGTCGCAGTTTTTGGGGTTCCAAACGAAGATTTTGGAGAGGAGGTGAAAGGAGTTGTTCAGCTTAAGGATCACAGCGAAGCAAATCCGTTACTTGAGGCTCAATTGATTGATTATTGTCGGGAGAGGCTTTCACATATTAAATGCCCGAGAACAATCGACTTCAGGGAAGAGTTGCCTCGACACCCGACAGGAAAACTCTATAAGCGCTTGTTAAAGGACGAATACTGGAATTCGGGCTAGCTATCTGGAATTCAACAGGTTTGCTGGGGAGTATTGGTCTGTAAGAACTCTCGCACCGGTGTCCCAATCGGGTTGCCTATTTAGCGCGTCCAGAATGTTTTCTGCGTAATCAACGATAGGGACGTTGAACTCTACCATACGTGCTTCGTACATTTTGGCCCTGCTGATAATTTGCGCTCGATTAATGGGCTCATTTGGTGCCAGTAAAATACGGTTGTTTGTTTCTGGGCGTTTAAAGTTAATCAAAGGGTCGAATACCGAGGCGTAAGTGGTCGATTCATGATCGTATAGAGCGCTGGTGGTAAAAGTGTTGGACGCAAGTAAACCTTTTTCTGACAGTATTGCCTTGTTTTCTTGAAGATACTCTTGAGTCATTAGGTGTTCCGGGATGTAGTCACCGTTGAAGGCGTCGAGAATGATCAAATCATATTTGAAGGAGTTCGCCATTGCTCTTTTGGTAAACACTCTTCCGTCTTGATCGAACACCTTGATTTGATTGCTCTCGGTGAAGTCGAAGTATTTCTTTGCCACCTTAGTTACCGCAGTATCTATCTCGATCGCGTGAATGGTGGCGTTTGGAAACAGTCGGTTAAAGGCCATCGGTAACGTGCCACCTCCAAGACCTACGACGAGGATGTATTTTGGCTCAGGCATTAATAATATCGACGCCAACGTCATCTTGGCGTAAGCGAAAACTAGACGCTTCGGCGCTCTGGGGTTAAAGCAGCTCTGATTTTTTGTATCTCTTCGAACTGTGAATTGGAGACAGGTGTTGGCGCCAATCTTTTGAACAATTACGTTGCTATAGAGTGAGCGCTCTTTGTGAATGATGTCGCCGTTAAGTGCGTTTGGTCCGAGAAGTAGGAGAAAAAAAGACCAGTAGGAGATGAGAGCTTTCATCGGGACATCCATTTATCGGAGCCTATGGCAATAGCGGACAGCAGTGTGAGAGAGCCCGTCATAAAGATGAGAATCGTATTAATCTCAAACCATAGAACCAGGTAAAAGGATGTTGCGAGAGTTCCAAGAGAGCTGCCAAGCGTAGAAACAAAGTAGAGCCTGCCGGCAACCTCTCCTGACTTTGCAACGGATTCGATTAGCAAACGTACTGAGTAAGGTGAAATCATGCCGAGGAAAACAGTTGGCACCATAAAAAGGACCGTAGAAGCTAACAAAGAACCGTAACGAGGATCTGTGATGTAAAGAAATATCAGTTCCATTGCTGATTCTGACAAGTAAATTAACGGAGCTAGAAGCAAGGCGGCGAAGAAGAATATTATTCCGAATTTCGTCATCGTCGGATTACGCGTGGACAGTTTTCCTCCTATCAGATAGCCGCCCGACAAGGAAAGCATGAAGATCGTTATAATACTCCCCCAAACATAAATGCTGCTCCCAAAATAGGGGGCAAGTATCCTGCCACCCAGAAGTTCTAGTGACATGATGATGAAGCCGCCAGAAAATGCTAAACCATAAACAACTGAGTTCATTTTCGAAATATTGCTAAGGATTTACGCTCACAGATAATTTGGTCGTTATTTTTTTTCAACTGTCTCCGTCGGCGCACCGCTGTCTTTCCAGCCCCGGTAGCCGTCGCCGATGTGACAGACATTTTCTAGACCCATATCTTGAACAGTTTTAGTCGCCAGCGCTGATCGCCAGCCACTCTGACAATAAAAGATGAAGCGCTTGCCAGATCCAAAAATGTCCTTGTAATAAGGAGAGCTCGGATCAACCCAAAATTCGATCATGCCCCGAGTGGCATGAAAGGCGTTTGGGATTTTGCCTTCTCTTTGGAGTTCTCTGGGGTCTCTCAGGTCTACAAAAACGGTATCTTCTTTCTCCAATAGCGCGACCGCATCGTCTACGTCGAGGGTTTCAATTTCGCTCAACGCATTATCTATCAACTCCTTGTGAGTCACCTTCACTGTGGTTCTCCCTGAACTTTGTTATCTAGAGTAGAAACTAGCCTTTGCGCGGACCAAACCATTGAATTTCGAAGCACAAAGGCTAAATCCAGTTTCTTTATTTTCCTTGCCAGTTGGGCGGTCTCTTTTCTGAAAACGCTTTGGGTCCTTCGACGAAGTCTTCGCTGCCAACCATTGCTTTCACGCTGTCATATTGAGCTTCCATGGAGTCTTGAAGGGAGGCACTGTCCAGACTCTTGTAAACAACATCCTTGCTGGCGCGGATTGATAGTGGTGCACATTCCAAGATTAAATTTGCCCACCGCATAGCCGCATCCATCAACTCGTCGTGAGGAACAACTTCATTAACAAAGCCAAGTTCTTTCCCTTCCTCTGGACTGACATGCCGACCGGTCAAAATCATCCCTAGAGCTCTTTTTGGGCCTATTTGTCTTGGCAGTCTGTTTAGTCCGCCCGCAAGAGCAGCCAGGCCTACCTTAGGCTCCGGTAGGGCAAACTTCGCTTTGTCAGACGCGATAATCAGATCACAAGCAAGTGCAATCTCGAATCCACCACCCATTGAAACGCCATTAACAGCAGCGATGACTGGTTTGTGAAGATCAAAACGTGAAGTCAGACCTCCGAATCCCCTGGGCATCGGTACGCGTTCTCCTCCTTCTGCTTGATACCGAAGATCGTTCCCGGCGCTAAATCCTCGACCTTCTCCGGTGATTATGGCGACCCACATGTCGTCGTCAGCTGCGAAGTCATCAAATACCTCTCCAAGCTCTGCGTTGCCCGGTGGGTGTAACGCATTCAGTCGGTCGGGTCGATTGATCCTCACCGTCATAATGTGATCTTTTTTCTCTACAAGACAAAATTCAGTCATGGGTCTCCCTTTTTATTTAAATCTTAGAGTAACTTTAACCTAAGCTAGCAAGGTGTGCACTGCTGTTGAGTTCGCCGAGTCTCGGTTTAGGGTCCAAATACAATTCTGTCAGACTGCAATTGCTGAAGTAGTAGTTTTGCCATTTCGCGAGGTTTTCATCGATCAGTCCTGCTAACGCGATTGCGAGGGCTGCGCCATGGCTGACCAGCAAAATGTCCTGCGATAGCTTTAGATTATCTGGGATTGAGGTCAAAGCCTTGTCGAATCGATGAAACACCTCTTGTATGGACTCTCCTTGGGGCGCCGCGTAATTAAGATCAAGGGTGCTCCGGTTAATGAAGTCATGTTTTTCTGCCAGTAATTTGTAGGGGGTCCCCTCCCAATCACCGATAGACATTTCAGCAAAACCGGGCAGGGTCTCAATGTCCTCAAAATCGAAGCCGCTTGCGTAGTGGGCTGTGTGAAGGCATCTTTGGAGAGGACTTGAAAAAACTTTCCCAATGTTGGCATTCCTTTCAAGAAAAATGCCGGTCTCCTTGGCCTGTTTAATTCCAAAATCTGTTAAAACACTATCGGTCGAGCCGTGCCAATGACCGTCGACGTTGGCCTGTATTTGTCCGTGTCGAAGCAGAAGTATTCTTGTTTTCACTGATGAGCCACTCGCTTGTTAACGACCAGGCTGCCGACTAAATCTCCCTGTACATTGACGGCGGTTCTAAATGTGTCTAATGGTCGTTCGATCATCAACAATAGAGCAATGGCCTCAAGAGGTATCCCAACTGCAAGCAATACCAATTGCATCCCTGCCATAGAGCCCGAAGGTATTCCTGGCGCGCCGATGGAAGCCATCATCGCAACCAAAAATATTGTTGTAATAGTAACCGGATCCAAGGCTATTCCGAACATTTGGGCTAGGAAGACTGCGGCGACGCCTTCAAATAAAGCAGTGCCGTCCATATTAACCGTTGCGCCAAGCGGCAAGACCACCGAGCTGACTTCTGGGGACACACCAAGCCGATTTTGGGCAGCATCCATGGAAATTGGAAGCGTCGCCGCGCTGGATGAGGTCGATAGGGCGGTGACCATGGGCTGCGCAATGTTTTTGAATAGGGTTGCAGGTTTTACTCCTCCAAAAATCCACGCGATGACCGGAAGAACAAAAGCCCCGTGGAATAAAGTGGCGAGAAATACCACTAGCGCTAATTCTCCTAGAGATATAAGAGTTCCAACATCAATGCTGCTCGCCAGTTGATAGGTGATCGCGAAAATACCAATAGGTAGGAGGGTTATCACCCATCCTGTGATTTTGTAGATACCGCTGGAGATTTGTTCGATTATGGCCGGTAGCTGTGAGTCCTTTGGTAAGGTCGCTGCGAGCCCGAGCCCCAACAGTATCGCGAATGTCAGTATTCCTAGGATGTTATTGTTGGATAGAGCTGAAAACGGATTCGCCAACATTTTGTCGAGCAAACTAGTGAATACCGCCATGATCGTCCCATCACCTTCAGCTAAGAAGCGGATCTCGTTGCCGGCCTCAAACTCAATCGGGGTGAGGTTGCCCCACGGGTTTAATGCCAGCACGATGGTCAAGCCTATCAATATCGCGATGCCGGTAGTACTCACATAATAGGCGACGGTGTAGCTCCCAACTTGGGTGACCTGGTTTGAGTTTCTTAAGTTGAGCACGCCCGTGATAAGAGAAAAGAAGATCAGTGGCACCACGATCATTTTTAGCGAGTTGAGAAAAACCACTTTGATGATTGAGGTAAATGGGTCTAGCCAGGTCTGGCCCTCCACCAGATTAGCCAAGACTAAGCCCAGGATCGCTCCTCCCAACACATACAGGGCAAAGTATTTTGATGACATGACTTTTACGAGCTCACTTTTGTACGACAGAATGACTTTCCTTTATTATAGGTTGGTTGCGGCTGCTTTGTCCGCTCTTCGTTTTAGCTGACTTTAACGCTTGAACCTTTTAACCGATTGTATTTACTGAAAAAGCCTTATGTTTAAAAACAGCTTATTGAATTTGTTCGCGATCATAAGTCTATGTGGCGTCGTCGCGTGTGGAGGCGGGGCCAATTATTCAAGGCTTCAGGGCTCTACCATGGGGACCTACTATTCGATTACGTACAAAGAAGACGGATCCTGCTCTCCACAGAAAAAGGCGGTGGAAGACTTGTTAACCGGCATAAATAGATCGATGTCCACTTATGAACCTGATTCAGAACTCAGTGTGATCAATCAAAATTTGCAAGCTGGTGAGTATGCCGTCAGCCAAGAGCTGTATTTTGTTTTAAGGTCATCGCTATTGGTTTGGCAAGAGACCGGAGGGGCATTCGATGTCACCATTGGGCCGCTGGTAAATCTTTGGGGATTTGGGCCAACTGTAACTGAGGCGGCCCCAACCAAATTGGAACAGGATTCGGTCGCAGAAAGAATCGGCATGAAAAATCTTGAATTAGCTTCTAATTCGATAGTGAAGAAGCAATCTGACATGTTCATTGATCTATCTGCCATTGCAAAGGGTTACGCTGTGGACAGGGTCGCAGAAAAATTGAGTTCGTTAGGTTGTAAAAACTACCTCGTTGATATTGGTGGAGAGTCCAGCACCAAAGGACGAAATGAATTAGGAAGAGATTGGAAAATTGGTATTGAAATTCCGAGTCCAGATCGCCGCGGAATACAGCGTGTTCTGGCCCTGTCTGACCTCGCTATCGCTACCTCTGGCGACTATCGAAACTTTCGAGAGACTACTGCTGGTCGGGTGAGTCATGTATTGGATCCTCGCAGTAAGCTTCCTGTTACCAGTAATATTGTATCGGCGACGGTGCTGCATAAGTCAGCCATGATGGCGGATGCCTACGCGACCTCTATGATGGTGCTAGGTCATGAAGAGGGCATGAGGCTGGCTGAAGCACAAAGTTTTCCCGTTTACTTGCTGCTAGAAGAGTCTGGTGGTCGGTTAGAGGAAAGGTATAATGACAAGATGATAGAGTACCTGGAGCTAGACAATGACTAGCACGTTTCTTTTCGCATTTGTATTAATGGTTATTCTGGTCACGATGATGGCGGTCGGCGTAATTTGGGGTCGTGAGCCAATAAAGGGAAGTTGTGGTGGTATGAAGGCGCTAGGCTTAGAGATGGAGTGCGAGATTTGTGGTGGCGATTTAGACAAATGTGATACCGCATCGACTACCAGTACTCCCGAGGAGCATCGAATGCGAGCTACTCGTATCGGAGATTAAACATCGAGACTGATCTTTAGATTCTCATGTTTGCTATTTGCTACCCTAAGGCCGCATGAAAACACTTCGACTCCTCTCCTGGATAACGTCTCGGTTTATAGTAGAACAGCATAGAGAAATCGGATTCGTTGCGCGACTGGCCTTGTTAGGCCTCATAATAGGCGTTAGCGTTCTCGTTATAGTGCTCTCCGTTGTCAACGGTTTCCAAAGAGAGCTAGAAACAAATGTGCTCTCTAATCTTCCTCAGGCCCAAATTTTGATAGCTGATGGACTGTCCGAACAAGATTTAGTGACACTCCAAGACTTAGAGAATTCTGGCACGACTGCGATCGCACCGTTCATGCAGAGATCGGGTCTAATCGCAGCGAAGGGCGAGGTCTACGGGGTATCGATCAATGGAGTCGACACAGACAGTTACGCTAAGGTTAGCTCAATTTTTCGATATTTGCTCGAAGGTCATTTGCTGGGAGACATGAGGTTCAATGTGATCATTGGGAGTCGTATTGCCAGTTCACTGGGAGTTGGCATCGGTGATCCGGTCACCTTGCTTTTGCCGGAGAGCAAGATCGATCTTGCCGGTTCCGCGTTTCGTCAGAAAAGGTTTTATGTAAGTGACATATTTGATTCAAGGACTCTCCAGGACGCGACACACGTATACATTTCTTTGTCCGACTCCGGAGCTCTTTTCAGGCAGCGAGACCCGAGTGGCTTGCACGCGAGGCTGGAGAACCTGTTCGACTCGAGTGAGTTGTGGCCTTATTTTTCTGCGAAGCTAGGTGATCGCGTTTACTCTGTTACTAGTTGGTTTTCAACGAACGGTAACTTATACCGAGCGATCGCAGTTCAAAAAATGACCATGTTCTTGTTGTTGTCGTTTTTGATAGCGGTGGCAGCCTTTAATTTAGTGTCGGGCTTGGTAATGGTTGTAGAGCACAGGAAGAGCGACATAGCGATACTCATGAGCATGGGTGCCGGATCCAGGGTTTTGATGAGTTTGTTCTGTCTTCTGGGTATGCAGATCTGTCTGATAGGGGTGATATTGGGGTTAATCCTGGGCGTGGGCTTTGCGCTGACCTTGCCTTTTGTTTTCGAATTGGTTTCCGTCAATTTTGATTTAAATTTGATGAGTCAATATTTTGTTGCGTACCTTCCTGTAGACGTTTTGTTAACGGATTTAGGTTTAGTATTTCTGGTCACTATGTCCATTGGATTTCTGGCAAGCCTTTACCCCGCCCGCAGGGCGTCCAAGCTGATACCTAGTCGAGTTTTGGCGCATGAATGAGTCTGTTGTCTTAGAGTCGATTAATGTTAGGAAGACTTTCATTCAAGGAGGGCGGTCGATTGAGGTGCTTACAGATCTTAATCTGACATTAAAGAACAAAGACCGAGTTGCGATTGTCGGAAGATCGGGTTGCGGTAAAAGTACCTTGTTGCACGTCTTGGCGGGGCTTGACGAGGCGGATTCTGGCTTGATTAATGTGATCGGATCCGATTTAACCAAGGCCAGCTCCGATCAGCGGGCCCAGCTTCGACTCCGGGGGATGGGCTTTGTTTATCAAGCGCACCATCTGTTGCCTGAGTTTAGCGCTGTTGAGAATGTTGCTATGCCCCTGAGGCTGCAGGGTTCATCAGCCGCGGAATCGGCACGGGTCGCAGGAGATTTGCTCATTGAGATCGGTTTGGCAGAGAGACTTGACCACTTTCCGGATCAGATGAGTGGTGGCGAAAGACAGAGAGTGGCGGTCGCCCGAGCGGTCTCTGCGAATCCTTCGATCCTCTTGGCGGATGAACCAACCGGAAATCTGGATTTCGATAGCGCTGTACAGGTTATGACTATGCTGACAGATCTGGCCCGGTCAAAGTCAATTGCGCTTCTTGTAGTCACCCATGACCAAGCCATGTTGTCCCGGTTTGATAGGGTATACGAGCTTGCGAACGGAACCCTGTCGGAAAAGCGAGTTGAACGGTAGTCTGACCAGAAAGATCGGTTTTGTTTTACTGGTCGCTTTCCGATTCTTATCGCGTGGCCAAAATCGTTTTGCTCTGTTGGTTTCATGGTTATCCATTGTGGGTTTGATACTCGGGGTTGCGTTGTTGACTTTGGTTGTTAGCGTAATGAGCGGTTTTGAGCGGGAACTTCAGACCAGATTGCTCAGTGTGGTGCCTCATGTAAGGATAATCTCTCCCGGATCAGGTTTAGACCTTGGGGGACTTTACCGAGATGACCAAGCGATAGCGTCGCTTCACGATTATTCTCTGACAAGCGGGGCGGTTCGCTCACCTACAGGTGTGCGACCGGTTCAGATATATGGGCTCGATGAGAAAGGGCTGTCTGTGATCAGACCTGTTGTGGATAGCTTGTCAGAAGATACTATCGAGCGATTTTTCCTGTCCGAAGGAGGTCTCTTGCTAGGCCGGCCTCTGGCAGAGCATTTGCAGTTGGCCCTTGATCAACAAGTTCAAATCTTGGTCGTAGAATCTGTCAATGGCAATGTAATTCCGAAGGCTTTGAATTATCAATTAATTGGCACATTTGAAATAGGAGCGGAACCTGATTATCAGCTCGCTATTGTTAACCTGCGTTCGCAAAACACGGAACATTGGATGTCTTCTGGAGAAACTGGGATAGAATTAAAACTTAGCAACCCTGCCGATGCGCTTCGCGTTGCTCGCTCGATCAGAAAGAAAGATGCGTCGCTGGAAATAGTAACCTGGACAGAAACCTACGGTCAGCTGTTCGACGCGGTTCGGCTTGAGAAGTCAATGATGTTTTTGCTGCTTTTGCTGGTCGTAGTGATCGCCGCCTTTAACATAGTATCTGGTCAAATGATGCTTGTGAGTAACAAATCTTCGGGCATAGCGATTCTTATGACTATGGGTGCTGGGGAAAACTTGATCAAGATGGTTTTTTTACTTCAGGGTGTCGCTATCGGGCTTTTTGGTACTTTTCTGGGAATTTCTGGTGGAATTCTCTTGGCCGAGAATGTGAACTCCATTTTGAATTTTCTGCAGATGCTTTCTGGTATGCATCTGCTCGACGGGTCTTTCTTCGAGGAGGTGCCGGTATTGGTCTCGGTTTATGACTTGATTGTTATCGCTGGTATTTGTTTTTTTGTTTGTGTGTTAGCGAGTATTTTGCCGGCCTCAAGAGCGGTTCGGTTGAATCCCAAGTCGGTGCTTCACTAAGAATTACGAAGCTCTAGTCTGTCTTTTTTTCCATGAGCGTATAACGATAAGGCGCCAACCAAAGTGCACGGCGGCGTAACCTGTTATCGCTGAGACCCATGCGCAGATCATGGACCCCACCAGCAGCGGATAACCTATGTTGACCATGTTGGTCCATAACCAGCTAAGGCTGAATTCGAGATTAGGGACATTGGTTTCGATCTCAAGAATCCAAGCGCCCAGCTTGTAAGTGAAGTAAAATATGGGTGCCATGGTGATTGGGTTCGATATCCAGACCAGCGCAACTCCGAGTGGGACATTAGCTCTGAACAAGACACACAATGCGGCCGCTATGATCATTTGCCAGGGCACCGGGATAAACGAGCAAAATATACCGATGAATGTGGCTCGAGCAACACTTCGCCTGTTCAAGTGAAAAAGATGTTTCTTGATCAGGAGGTGCCGCAAAGGCTTGAGCGCAGGGTTTTCAATTAGGGTTTTTGGGTCAGGGACGAATTTTTTAAAAAATTTATTCTTCATCTGATTGCAATAGTATTAACAAGAGTACTCAACCTTGCCAGCAACAAGCGCTTGAAATTAGCGGAACTGCCCGCATCCTAATTATAACGTATATGCGGTCTAGCGTGGTTGCTTTGGGAGAGTATTTTGAGAACAGAAAGATTTACGGACAAGATGCGGGACGCTCTATCGGATGCGCAATCCTTGGCGATAGGTTCTGACCATACGTCAGTTGAACCCGGTCACGTCCTCAGTAGTCTGATATCCGATAAAAACAGTTCAACAGCAAGGATACTCCAACAAGCGGGAGCGGACGTGGCAACCCTTCAAAGGGAGCTCGATGTCTTGTTAGCTATGTACCCCAGGATTGGGCACAACCAAGGCCAGATCTCGTTTTCGAGCGATTTGGTAAAGGTCTTAAGTAAAAGCGATGTGCAGGCCCAAAAGAACGGCGACTCTTATATTTCCGTGGGCCAGGTGGTTGTCGTTTTAATTGAGGAGGAGTCACTCAGGGATGTTGTTCAAAAAGCTAATGTCGCGCCTGAATTGATTAAAGCAGCGATTGAACAGAAAAGAAAAGGAGCTCCTGTTCAGACAGAACAAGAAGAGGGCGAAAAAGGCGAGGCGCTTGAGAAGTACACAGTTGATTTAACCGAATTGGCAACCCAGGGGGCGCTGGATCCGGTCATCGGCAGGGACGAGGAAATTCGACGAACTGTTCAGGTTTTGCAGCGCAGGACAAAAAATAACCCGGTGTTGATAGGGGAGCCAGGCGTTGGAAAAACCGCGATCGTCGAAGGCTTGGCCCAGAGAATCGTAGCAGGAGAGGTTGCTGAAACACTCCGAAGTAAACGGGTGTTGTCGCTCGATTTGGGTGCTCTCATTGCGGGTGCTAAATTTCGTGGGGAGTTTGAAGAGCGTCTTAAAGCTGTTCTGAAAGATTTGTCCGAGTTGGAAGGCGAGATCATCCTATTTATAGACGAGCTACACACCATGGTTGGAGCCGGTAAGGCTGAGGGATCTATGGATGCCGGTAATATGTTGAAACCTGCCCTAGCAAGAGGAGAGCTTCATTGCGTAGGGGCGACGACTCTCGATGAATATCGTCAATACATTGAGAAGGATGCCGCATTAGAGAGGAGGTTCCAACGGGTGTTGGTCGACGAGCCGAATACAGACGATTGTATCGCCATACTCAGGGGCTTGAAGGAGCGTTATGAGATACACCATGGGGTAGAGATAACAGATCCTGCTATCGTCTCGGCGGCAAAGCTGTCGCATCGGTATATCACGGATCGAAAGATGCCTGATAAGGCGATTGACCTGATCGACGAAGCCGCGAGCCGTATTCGGCTCGAGCTGGACTCGAAACCCGAGGAAATGGACCGGCTAGACAGGCGATTGATGCAGTTGAAGATGGAATCCGAGGCTCTAAAAAAAGAGTCAGACGAGAGCAGTTTGAGGCGACTTGATGACTTGAAGGAGGCGATCGGTGAGTCCGAAATGGAGTATGGGCGATTAGAAAAGATTTGGCTTGAAGAAAAATCGGCTCTCAAATCCCTGCAAAGTAAAAAAGAGGAGTTAGAGAGCGCTCGCATTGAATTCGAATCAGCAAAGAGGAATGGCAATCTCGCTAAGATGTCGGAGTTGCAGTATGGAACGATCCCAGCGCTTGAACAGAGTTTGTCGCAGCCTGAGCAAAGCGCTAGTGGTGAACTTTTAAGAAATAGGGTCACAGATCAAGAAATAACGGAAGTTGTGTCGCGCTGGACCCATATTCCGCTGGCGCGATTAATGCAGGATGAACGACAAAAGCTATCTGATCTGGAGACGGCACTTCATGAGCGAGTGATCGGACAGATGAGAGCAGTCAGCTCGGTGAGCAAAGCGGTCAGACGCACTCGGGCCGGTCTATCTTCGCCGGACAGACCTAACGCCTCTTTTATGTTTTTAGGACCCACGGGGGTCGGGAAAACGGAACTTTGTAAAGCCATCGCAATCACGTTATTTGATAGCGAGTCCGCTATGATCAGGATCGACATGTCTGAATTTATGGAAAAACATTCCGTGTCGAGGCTTGTTGGAGCGCCTCCCGGATATGTTGGTTATGAGGAAGGAGGAGTGTTAACCGAGGCGGTACGCAGAAAACCTTATTCCTTGATCTTATTTGATGAAATCGAAAAAGCACACCCGGATGTATTTAACATCTTGCTCCAGGTGCTAGATGACGGTCGGTTGACTGATGGACAGGGCAGGACCGTGGATTTTAGAAACACGATCTTGGTTATGACCTCTAACCTGGGGTCGCAAGAGATATTGAGACTTGCGGGCGAACAAAGGTATGAAGGCATAGAGCTGGCGGTTCGACAAGAGGTGGACGCTCACTTTCGTCCTGAATTCATCAATCGAATCGATGAGCTGATTGTATTTGATATGCTGAACGAAAACGAAATTAGGGAGATTGCAGGTTTGTTCCTGACCGATTTAAATGCTCGACTGGAAGATCAGGAATTATCTCTGCACGCTGATTCAGCTGTACTGAATGAGTTAGTTAAGTGCGGCTATGACCCGGTTTATGGAGCAAGACCACTTAGGCGTACATTTCAAAGGATGATCGAAGATCCTCTCGCAAATATACTGATTGAGCAAGAACTGGATAAGCCGGCTCAATTGACCGCGAAGCTTGTCGCAGGCTCTATTGTAATCTCTTCATAAATACTGTATAAATGAACAGTACTTTAATGTTAATTCGGAAGATCGGTATGAAAGTTGCTCGTCAACCCGCTTCACAAAGGCAAAATACGCTTTCATTCTTCACTGATGAGATCGTCGGAGGTGTCGAGGCAAGCAATCGACAGTCTGATGCTTTTGGTGGCGCGATGAAGGGCAAAGATGGAATAGATCCTGAGATGGTCGCAGCTGAGAGGATAGCTAGGCAATTGCACAGGGAGTCTAATGGTCCAAAAATCACATCTAAAAGTCGCGAGAAAGGAAACGAAATTTGTGACCATTTAATTGCCTCGCTCAGGAATCAACCCGAGCAAGGAACGCTGGGCTTCTAATTTTTTATTTTCGACTGAGAGAACTCCTTGAGAAAAGGGAGCGCGCGGGTGCCTCGTGGTGCTGCCATTTTTAATCCGCCTGAACTAAACTGCTGTAATGAGTATTGCCTCAGTCATACAATCAGTTATAAACAGACCTTCTTCCGAGTTTCTGCTTCCTGAGCCTATAGAGGTTGGAGAGCTTCCGACGCCAGCTCTTGTTCTCAATTTACCGGCTTTTGAGAAGAATTTAAAAAAGATGGCAGAATTTGTCGAACTGAAAGGGAAGGCCATTCGTCCTCACGCAAAAACCCACAAGTGCCCGCTTGTTGCCCAAAAGCAAATAGAAAGAGGCGCGGTTGGTATTTGTGTTGCAAAAGTTAGCGAGGCCCTTTGCATGGCGATTGCGGGGGCGAATTCTATTTTAATTACCTCTCCTATAACCACTAACTTGAAGGCACAGGTGCTTAATCAGGTCGCCTCCTATGGGTCAGAGGTCTTGATAGTCCTCGATAGTGAAAAGGGCCTGGCTACTCTAAGAAAAGAAATTGACTCAGATCGAGTGTTAGGCGTAGTCGTGGATGTTGATATTGAGATGGGTAGAACCGGGGTAAGAGAGCTCGAAACTATTTTGAGGATAATTGCAGAGATTGAGTCGGACGATCGGTTCGTGTTCAGAGGGGTTCAGCATTACTCGGGTCATTTGATGCATATATCGAGTTACGCTGAACGTAGAGAAAAATCGCTTTTGATGTGGGACAAAGTGTCTGAGATTTTACAAAGTCTTGAGTCAAGAAATATAGATTGTGAAATCGTTACAGGCGGGGGTACTGGGACCTACGACATAGATGTGGAAGTCGAACGCTTGACCGATTTGCAAGTGGGCAGCTACGTTTTTATGGATCAGGAATATCGGTTAATTGGCAGTCAGCAACATGAGTTCTTTGAGGATTTCGATGTTTCTCTGACCGTGGCATGCTCAACGATATCTCAGCCTCGAAGCGGAGCAATTACGGTTGATGGGGGCTACAAGTCTTTTGCGTCGGAAACGGTAGAGCCTGTCGCTTTGGATATCCCCGGATCCAGATTTAAGTTTGCTGGCGATGAACATGGTGTTTTGCTGTTACAAAAAGGCGAACAGGAAGTTGAACTGGGGACTGTGCACCAGTTCATAACGCCGCACTGTGATCCAACTGTGAATCTGCATGACAATTACTGGGTGCAGAAGGAAGACGGTCTGATTTACTCCTGTTGGCCAATCACATCGCGGGGGTGCTCGTGGTAGTCAGATTTTTGATCCGGTTTGTATTCATGTCAAATCAGTATCTTTGTGTAAACCGTGTTTGATTGGTTTGCCTCCGGCGGGGTTCTGATGTTGCCGATCGTGCTGGCCAGCATTATGGCGTTGGCGATTTGTTTGGAGCGTTTGTGGTTTTTGCAGAAAGAAAAAATCGTTCCAGGTGATTGTTTATCTGGATTTCAAGAGCTACTAAAGCGAAAGAAATACACAGAGGATGAGCTAAGGACTCAGGCGTCGTCTTCTTTAGTAGGTTGGGTGTGTTTTGATATCTTAAAAAAAGCGAGCTCTGGACGAGAAGATATGAGAGAGGCGATGGAAGTTTCTCTCAACCAGGCAACCTATATTCTCGAAAGATATTTAACTGCTCTGGGTGTTATCGCATCGGTGTCTCCCCTATTAGGTTTACTTGGTACTGTGATCGGTATGATAGACGTCTTTGACACCATTACTGATACGGAATCGAAAAATGCGGCCTTGTTGGCCGGTGGTATATCAACTGCGCTGGTCACGACAGCATCGGGATTGATAGTGGCGATACCTTCTCTTGTCATGCATCGCATGTTTGTCAGGCGTGTCGAGGAATTTGTCTCCGAGATGGAACAAAAGGGGACCAAATTCATCGATTTTTTAGATAAAGGCAGCTAGGAACTTGCTGTTTTGAACTTTGAATGATGAAGAGACTGCGTGTAAAACCTGAGGTGACGCTGGAGTTAGTACCATTAATTGATGTGGTGTTTTTACTTCTAATTTTTTTCATGGTGACTACTACGTTTGTAAGCGAAACAATAATCGATTTAACGCTTCCCGAGGCGGCTTACGGTCAGAGTGTTGATGCCGAAAGTTCTGCTGTAAGTCTGAGTGTTGATAAAGATGGACGGTACTCCGTGAATGGGGTTTTGTTGGATCAACATGATCGATCGGCTATCGCAGAGTCGCTGCTGTTAAACACTCGTCCTGGGGACACCAGTCAAGTGATCATCTTGTCGGCCGACTCCAAAAGCGAATATCAAAGTATCGTGACAGCTTTGGATGCGCTATCAAGCGTAGGTCTTTATAACATCGCGATGAAAACGGTATTACCCCAAACGAATCAAAAGAAAGATTGAGAGGAATAGTCAATTAACTCTCCTAAAAATAATTCTGATTGGCAGGTCTACAAAAGACTCTTGAGTTATGTGGGAGCTTATTGGCCGCTGATGACGTTAGCTATTATCGGTTTCTTTTTGGCCGCTGCCGCTGAGGCCGGCTTTGCCAAGTTATTCGGTGACTTAATCGATCAGTGGAATGATCCTGGTTATCGAGCCTCGGCGCTTATACCCCTTATGATGGGAGCGGCAGCCTTTGTGAGGGCGATTGGTTCCATAATGGGCGAATCTCTTATTGCGAGGGTCTCTTTCTGGGTTATCTTTAACCTAAGGCAAGAGCTGTTCTTGAAATTGCTTGACTTGCCGAGTTCATATTACGATGCAAATTCTCAAGGCCACATCGTTAATCGAATCACCTTTACTGTGGCGCAGCTACGTGAAGCAGGGACGGACGCGCTGAAAGCGCTCATCGAGGACGGTCTGAAAGTTATTGTGTTGCTCGGCGCTTTATTTTGGATCAACTGGAAACTCACACTCGTATTTATAGCGGCGGCTCCGATATTGGCACTGGTGGTTGTGTTTGCTAGCAATCGGTTTCGCCGTATAAGCCGTAAGATTCAAGGCTCCATGGGAGATGTTACCCACGTTGTTTCTGAGACCGTCAGCGGTTACAGAGAGGTCAAAACGTTTGGCGGCCAGGATTACGAAAAATCGCGTTTTATGGGCTCTAATAAAGTCAATCGTCAGCAAAATAACAAAATGACTGACACTCGTGTGCTCAGCGCTCAAATTAATTACACGACCGTTGCGTTAGCGTTATGCGGATTGATTTTCTTGTTTTATCGACCTGATTTGGTGGGTGAGGTGAGCGCAGGAGACGCGGTGACGTTCCTAGCGCTCGCTGGCCTTTTGGGAAGACCGATCAAGAAGCTTTCCGAAGTGAATTCAAAATTACAGCGTGGGTTGGCGGCTTCTGAAGATGTTTTCGAACAACTTGATTCGAAAGTTCAGGATGACCTAGGTTCGATTGGGCTCGAAGACGCAAGAGGCCAATTAGAGATTCGGAATTTGACGTTTAGCTATCAGGTTGGTTTGCCGGCCGTTTTGAAAAACATCAATCTCACGGTTGAGCCGGGTAGGACCGTCGCGTTGGTTGGTCGATCTGGCAGCGGTAAAACCACTTTGGCGAGTCTGATTGCCCGTTTTTATGATGCCAACGAAGGAGAAATAAGATTTGATGGTATCGATGTAAGAGAAGTCTCTTTGAAAAGCCTGCGTAAGCAGATCTCAGTTGTTTCTCAACAACCTACTCTATTCAATGACAGTTTGCGGAACAATATTGCTTATGGCGAATTAAGTGGGTCAGATGAAACTGCCATTCAGAGGGCTGTCGAGCGAGCTGGCGCGAAGGGTTTTATAGACGCGCTTCCTGAGGGCCTCGATACCTATGTTGGGGACGACGGCGTGCTGTTATCGGGTGGACAACGACAACGGGTGGCAATAGCCAGAGCCTTACTTAAAGACTCTCCGCTTTTGATTCTTGATGAGGCTACATCGGCGCTGGATAACGAGTCCGAGCGTTCGATTCAGCTTGCCCTTGAGGAATTAACTTCAAATAGAACTACGATAGTGATCGCGCATCGGTTGTCGACTGTAGAGTCTGCGGACCAAATAATTGTGTTGGACAAAGGCGAAGTGATTGAAAAGGGAAACCACACTGAGCTAATTCAACAGGGAGGGTTATACGCGGATCTCTATGCTTCACAATTCAAGGAAGACGCGGCTGATCAATCTATAGAACTAGTTCAAGAAAAACCCCTAAGAAATAACCCTCGGGTTGGTGATTTGATGGATCGGGCGACTCTTGGTATCGAGCGCGCGTGGTACAACAAAAGCTGGTGGCTCCAAATGCTTCGTCCGTTGTCTTGGGTTTATGGTCAATTTATTCGTTGGCGTAAAAATAAGTTATTGTCCCAGTTGAATACTAGTTCGATTAGGAAAGTTCCTGTGATAGTGGTGGGCAACATCACCACAGGCGGCAC
>CAJWGQ010000030.1 GCA_913041025.1 uncultured Gammaproteobacteria bacterium
GCCCGCTTAGCGCAGACCCTAGAAAAGCATGTCCCTCTATTCCTTGGTCGGTAATTATCCTAACGAGCGCCATCTTTGCCGTCTTGGCACTCGTAGAGACCCTGAGAGTGTATCGGGTAGGTGGAATATCTTTCCACTCCCACACGGTTACTTTCACATCAGTTATGCGCACGTCTTCCCCCCAGTTTGGCATTCGTTAAAACTTAGTCTAACAAGATTAGCAGTCATAGCTCGATTTCTTTGAATCTGCTGTCGCTGTATTACGCAAGACGCTCCACACCCTGCTTAAATTCACTGGATCACTGCAGAAAAAATGGGTGAAACTGCAAAAAAAATGGGTGAAATCCTACCAAAAAAGTCAATAGAAAAAGGGCATAACCATATAAGAAAGATTCAAATGAGTATAAATCTGATTAATATAGGTTAACTGTCGAGTTTATATGCTACTCAAATTCGGCATCGATTGAACACATCTAGGAGAGAAAGACGTGAACAAATTTCTATTAAGAATACTTATGCTTGGAATGGTATTACCAGCGCCCGTTGCGGTATTTTCCGCCGACGATGAGGACGAGGCTGCCATTGAAGAAATCATTGTCAGCGCGACTCGTCGTGACGTTGCAGTGATGGACATACCTCAATCCATTCAGGCTATCACAGAAGAAACACTCGAAATGCCAATCTATAATGACGTTCGAGACATTTATAATTTAGTCCCGGGTGCTGTTGTGCACAGCAATAAACAACCTGCCCAGGAGGGGATTCAGTTCCGAGGCAGCGGTATCACACAATCCAATGCTGCGGATGGCTTACCGCCTGTCGGCTACTATATCGACGATATACCCTACGTCGATATCAGCACACCAGTTCCTCCGCCTATTAGCACTTTTGATTTGCAACGCATTGAGGTAATTCGTGGTCCCCAAGGCACCTCTTATGGACAAGATTCTACAGCCGGGAGCGTAATTCTCAGGACCAACCCGGTCGATCTAGAGAAATTTGGCTACAACGCTCGATATGGCTATGCCAGCGTAAAGGGTTCGGATGGCGCAGGTCATACAGCTGGTGGAGTGTTAAATATTCCCATCGCTGAAGACGTATTTGGAATCAGGCTTGCTTACCTTCGCGAAGAGGATGCTGGATACGGCAAGATCCCTGGGAAAAGAGCTAACCCTCTAGAATTTTCTAGAGACTCCATGCGAATCAAGGCCAGATGGAAACCCAGCGATAAAGCAGACATCACCTTGACCCACTCGCGCTGGTTCACTGATTATCAGGTGCTACCTGGCAGTCAGATAGCAGATACCACCAGCGGCGAAATGATTATCTCTCCACTAATTACCGATATGGCACTTGCTAAATACCCGAGTGGCATACCGACCAACGAATATGAAATCGAGTGGTCAACCTTACTTGCAAAGTTTGATCTCGGGTTTGCAGAGCTAACTAGTTCCACCGGCTATGTGGACACACCAAAGAAAGAAACAAACTCTGAATTTCTTGATTACGGCTTCCCCATGGCAGTGCTATTTAATCAAACAGCCGAGACGCTCACACAGGAATTCCGATTGGTATCCACTAATGACTCCGAACTACAGTGGATCGTCGGCGCGTTCTTTGTCGACGCAGAAAGTGAAGCTGGAGGATTTTTACAGCTTGATTTAAGTGGCTGGGGGTTACCAATTACGGATCAATATATCGGCGATCCAATTGAAATGGAGACGATGGCTATCTATGCAGAGATTGATTACGCCTTCAACGAAGAATGGAGCATGCAGTTTGGGCTCCGAGCTCAGGATCAAGAGCGAGACAGCAGCTCTATTAGTATCTATCGCATCCCTGGAGATCCATTATTTGGGCCGTACTCTTACCCTGAGCCCGTGGGTACAGAATCCAGTGACTTTGAGAATGCTAGTTTTAGGTTGGGTGTCACCTGGAGACCTAATGAAAACTCGATGTACTATTTGACTCAGTCCTCGGCAGCCAGAGCACCGATACTTGTGAGCGCAGCCGATGAAGCGGTCCTAGCTGGCCTGGGCCTGTCTAACTTGGCTGGCGGCGACGAATCTAAATTGAATAATACCGAGGTCGGCGCTAAGTGGACTTTACTCGATGGGACAATGCAGCTTGAAGTCGTTTATGCACATGCCCGCTGGTCAGAAGTACCTCTGAGATCTCAAATCGCCAACTCCGCTCCTCCGACGACTCTTTCAATCGGGGGAACCGACGCGACTATAGGCGCTCTAGAGATTAACGCTGTTTGGGCACCTACCGATAACGTCAGCTTTACCTATGCCGGTTCTCATGTCGACGCGGAAGTTAAGTCGATACCCGGCCCTGGAGAAGTAGATAATTGGCCTGCAGCCATCTATGTTGGAGGTGACCTATTCAATTACTCGCCGATGACTCATTCGGTCAGTATGGACTTTAGCCAGGATCTAGCCAATGGCTGGGAAGGATTTGGTTCCATCGCCTATGTTCATCGAGATCGTCCGGATGGCTTTGACGCAGTATTTGACTCAACTGCTTATATTCCAGCTAGAGAAGCCTATCAAAATCTGGGGGTTACCTTTGGCGCAACTAAAGAAGCGCTAACACTCAGCCTAGGAATTGATAACGCTACTAACTACGACGGAATGTATATGCCTCGATCATCCAACATGATCAATGGCTTTATCATGGCTCCGAGAACAGTACACTTCCAAATCCGCTACGATGGAATGTAGACCCTATTCTCACTAGAGTTTTTGATACGGGACTGTCTCATGGACAGTCCCGTACCTTATCACGCTTCTTCTAATCTAGGATTTCCACCGTTCCTCTATCACCATCGATGGTGATCGTCTGACCGTGTTTGATTCGTTTTGTGCCATTACCCACCCCTAGCACTGCTGGGATGCCATACTCTCTTGCCACAATTGATCCGTGAGCCAATATACTCCCGACATCAGTAACTAGGCCAACAGCATGAGCGAATAACTGCGTCCAGGCGGGCGTTGTTAGAGGACTAACCAGAATACTGCCAGGCTCCATCTTATCGAATTCAGACGGTCCCTCGATAACGCTTGCCTTGGCGGTTATCTTGCCTGAACTCACAGCGAAACCTTTCATTAAGTTATCGTCCTCATCATTTTTGATCTGGGTTTCTTTAAAGGCAATACCACCTATTTCGCTGGCTTCAGGTGGAAGCGTTCCAGGCGGGTGATGAAGTTTACACGCCTCTCTCAGGGCTCTACGCTCTTCAGCCAGCACGCCCAGATCTGGCTGGGGCTTTTCGTTCCTTCTAGCTTCTATCGCTTTCTCTAACTCTTCACTGACCAGGAAGAACACATCATCTTTTTTGCTCAGCGTGCCCACCGCTGCTAACCGTTCTCCCAGCTCAAAAGCCATCGGTCTTAATATGGACCAGGTATATCCAAATCGAAAGGCGACTTCTTCGCGGATATAATTATATTTACGAGCCAACCACAATCGGTAACGAAACTGCCAGTACTCCAGACCTGACAACAATTCGGTGATTTCTCCAAGCTTCTGACTTCGAATCGCCGCGGTTTTTTCGGCTTGTTGATCTGGATGATAGTCTTTATCTCTTACCATCGCTTTTAGCGTCGCGAAGAGCGCGGAGGGATCTTCGATCTGAGTAGGCTCGATAAAGTCCATACTGTAGCCTTGATGTCCATAGGCAAGTAGGTACTCGTCTATTGCATCGACAACGGCTCCAGCTTCTTTACTATTTCTGAGTTCAGGCATTAGAAAGTTCGAAGGGATCGCCAATACCAAGTAACTTAGTTCTTCGCTTTCACGAATTAATTTGGCGATCTCGAATAAATCCGCATTGGCTTGCATCGCCTTGGATTCAATACCAGATAAAAACTGCCCGCTGATAAAATTATGATCAGGGAGAGTCTCTCTCAAAAAGCATTGCAGCTGATCATCAGTGGACTTCGCAACCCCAAAGGTGTGACTGGAATCACTACTCCAGTAACGACCCTCCTCCATCCCCATCTCAACGATGCCCTCCAGTAATTTTTCATCTTCGGCAGTCTTGATATCCAAGCCTCGCCATTTTTCAGCAACGCCCTCAAGCCTCGGTTTCGCGCCTTGGTACCACGAGTCGAGCATCGCATCATTCTGCGCAGTGTGATTAAAAGCGATATAAGTGCTGTTATCACTTTTCGGCATCACAATTGAGCCCGCCAAACTTTCATCATTTTGCTCACTAAACCACTTTTCAAAGGCTCGCAATTCAGAGTCTTCCAGATCCTTTCTGAACAACTCGATATCTACCTCCGCCGCATCAATGGCTCCTTTTTTGTTTTTATCGTGTGCACTCATAAACGCCTTATATTCGGCAGCCTCGATTTCATCCTCCGACACAGCTTGGTCAGATTCATTGAGCCGCTTACGACGGTCTGCCTCTTTGATAATTGCAGGCCAATCAAATCGCTGATAGGCGTATCCGTTCACAGTGACGAACATAGGGCCTCCGCCCACCATCAAGCTCTCACCGTTTCTGGGAGATTCCAATCCTCTAGTCAAATAGAGTTCTTCAAATAAGGGACATATAGGGTCAGGCATGTTCTCTACAATTTGCCTTCTGCTGACCAGGCGTGCGGGAGGATTCGGCGTCCAATCCAGTTCAATGGGCTGCACCGGCAAGTTTGTTATTGGTCGAGACTGCAGTAAGTGCAGAACTCCATCACAAAACGCCCACTCAATATCCTGGGGTAGTCCCTCGTACATCGACTCGACCTCTAGAGCTACCTGAGAAAGCTCGGCAATCATCTGATCAGACAAAGAAGAAAGATCACGATCCTCCGAGGAGACCTCATCAATCCTGATTCCCTGATCCCCATCGTATACGACCTGTTGTTCTTTTGGGCCCAAGACTGTGTCTTTCAACTTCAGATCTTGACGATTGACGATATAGGTATCGGGCGTGACCTGTCCGCTGACGACGGCCTCACCCAGGCCAAAACTAGAATTTATGATCATCTCAGATCGGTCACCTGTTGCGGGGTTGGCAGTAAAAAGAATTCCGGAAACTTCCGAAGGAACCATCTTTTGAACCACCACAGCCATTGCTACGCTGTTCTGATTGATGCCATTTTGGTGTCGATAACTCAGAGCCTGCGCCGTCCAAAGAGATGCCCAGCATTTTTGAACCGCCTCGACTAATGACTTGCTGCCCCGCACATTCAGAAAAGTCTCCTGTTGACCTGCAAAGGAGAGGTCCGGCAAGTCTTCGGCATTGGCCGACGAGCGCACGGCAACCGGTGTGCCGTCGCCCACTAGTTGGTTATAAGCATCCTCAATCTCTTTTATCAATCCTTCGCCCAAAGGGACTTGGATTATTTGTTCCCTGATCAGGTTGGAGCAATCATCAAACACCGGATAACCATCTTTTAACGTCGGTTTCGCATTCTTCAAAATTTCATTTTGAAGGCCGTTCTCCCGAATAAACTTTCGATAAGCGTCGGCAGTCACGATAAAACCACCCGGCACCGTAAATCCCGACCTAACCATTTTTGATAAAGAGCGCCCTTTCCCTCCAATCTGCTCGAGAGCGTCTTCAACCGTATCTATTTTACTGACCAGCATCGAAATCAAACCTCTGACAATATTTACTACAACAGAACGCAAATTGTGGTCGTTAAGCGCGCGGATGCAAGTTTGGGATTCGAGAAAATCACCCATTAATTGATTATTTATAACCGAAACCTCTCAATGCATTAAGGTCCTAAGGCATTTCCTAAGCAGATTTGGTATCTTGAAAACAATAACCAGTATGCGAAACAAACGTGGAATACCAAGAACTCCATCGACCCCAGTACCACTTTACCGCTCGGAAAAACTGGCTTAATGACCCGAACGGCCTAGTCTATCGCGATGGCATTTGGCATCTCTTTTTTCAGCACAATACAGAAGCAACCACCTGGGGAAACATGACATGGGGACACGCTGAAAGTCGCGACTTGGTGCACTGGGATCAGGTTGACCATGCCCTCTATCCCGACTCGCTTGGAACTATGTTCTCTGGCTCAGCAGTAGTGGACAAACACGATACAGCAGGTTTCGGAGAAGATGCCCTGTTGGCTTTCTATACAGCCGCAGGACAGTTTGTTAATCCTCAAAAACCCTATACACAAGGTCTTGCCTACAGCTTAGACAAGGGCCGAACATGGATAAAATATGAACAAAACCCAATCATTGACGAAATAGAAGCTGGTAACCGAGATCCTAAAGTCCTATGGCATGAACGCACCGAACGTTGGATCATGGCATTGTATTTATCGGAAGACCGCTACTGCTTACTCTCATCTCAAGACGCAAAAAGCTGGACTCATCTGCAGGACCTGACTTTAGAGGGGGATGGAGAATGCCCAGACTTTTTCCCGCTCAAAAGTCCAAGCGGAGATGAGAAGTGGGTGTTTACTGGAGCAAGCGGTAATTATCTTATCGGCGAATTTAATGGTTACGAATTTAAGCCACAGTCTCCCCTTCAGCGATTCGAACATGGACAAAACGGCTATGCTTCGCAAACCTGGAGCGACGCACCCAACAACCGACGAATACAGATCTCCTGGATGACTGGCGGCCTCTACCCAGAGATGCCCTTTAACCAACAAATGTCGATACCTGTCGAACTAACGCTCACCGGGAGCTCACAACAGTTACGTCTAGCCCGTTTACCCGTAAATGAATTAACCAGCCTTCATAGAAAAACGACAACAATTGACGAAGGCGTAACCGCAAAGGGTCATCCCTTCAAAATTCAATCAGACGCAACCTTTTTTGATCTTTCTTTTGACTTAATTAGATCCGAGGCCAATACACTCTATATTGTTCTTCGAGGGCAGGCGCTCACGGTGAACTGGCTTACAAACGAAATAAAATTCGAGGGCGCTCGCGCAAACAAAGTCCTGTCAGAAAGAAACCGAGTGCCGTTGACTGACAAGGAATCGAATTCAATAAGACTACTGGTCGATAAAACATCACTAGAGTTATTTATAGGAGATGGCGAAGTATCCGCGTCTTTTTGTTATTTGCCTGACGCATACTCAGACCCCATCGTGTTCAACTGTTACGAGGGACAGCAGCTAATCAAAAACATCAAGCTCCATGAAATGAAATCAATCTGGGCTGATGAAAAAGAAGCGCCATAAAATGGGTGATAATCAGAAACATTCCACTTTCTTAGCTGACTGATAAAAAATAAGCTTACCCCATGAAGATTCTGATAATCAGTGACATTCATGGCAACGCTGAAGCGCTAAAGGCCATCATCTCCAAAGAAACCCCTGTAGACCATTCTATATTTCTCGGAGACGCGTTGCTGTCTGGACCTCAGGCAAACGAGACCATGGATTTGATCGATGAATTGGACCCAACAATCTCGATCATGGGCAACCATGACGAAGAGGTTCTTCACCCCGAACATTTTGCACACTGGCCCGAAGAATGGATTGCGCTAAACGAATGGATAATCGAGCATCTCGATCGCAACACGCCAGAAAAACTCGCTCAATTCAAACAGCCAGGAAAATATGATGTTGATGGGCAATCGATTTTTTTACACCACGGTGATTTGGATAAAAAAGAAGGTAACGCACTGCCCAGCGCGACCCAAGAAACCTTTCTGAAACTAGACCGGTCTAGCGGTTGTCCACTGGTGTTTTTTGGTCATACACACGTCCAGTTTAGCAAAACAATCGGAGAGCAAACCTACATTAATCCAGGCAGCGTCGGACAACCTAGAACCGGCAAACTACAAGCCTGCTATGGCGTAATCGAAGACGGTCGATACTCCGCGCGTCAGGTCTCCTACCAGCCGGATAAATGGCTAAGCGCTCTTAATGCAATCGATCCCCTAAATTCTTTTCCTAAATTCAAGGACTGGCTGAAAACAGGACTTTTGTCGGGATATGGAATCGGAAAAAATGATCCTTGGACGCAGTTCGCTGAACAGGGCTATAACTAAAGCATTCGAGCGTGAGTAACGATCCAACAGAGCAAGTTAGAAGCGAGTACGCTATCAGGGAGATAATTCGTCTGGTCTGGCGGTGCTGGCCCTTCTATCGCCCCATGCTTAAGCATCTAATCGCCTATGTATTAATGACCATAATTCTGGGAGTGATGGTTGTGAGCGCCTCCTTCCTGGCTAACGACCTTGTTGAAAACAAAATATTGCTCGGGAAGCCGCTCCAACCTATGCAGGCAACTTTGCTATTAGTGAGCGAAGATTATCTCGAGACAAGTTTTGAAGATAACGAATTACTTACTGAGAATCAGCGAAAACGAGTGCGGCTAGGCGTTATCATCGGCGGAGCAATTTTCATGCTGATACTTACCGCAGGAGTGGCCGGAGGTTGGTATTACAATGTCTGGATTTTTCAGCAGATCAACCAACGCCTACGCGTCGAGATGCTCGGGAAAGCAGAGTATCTGTCGCTAAAATATCACAGCGAAACCCGAACCGGGGACGCTGTCTATAGGGTTTATCAGGATAGTGCCACAATCACTCGGATCCTCGAATTCATCATCAGTTCTCCACTCCGCATTGTCGCTACGATCCTCATGGCCTTTACGATTTTAACTTTCTTTTCTCCTTGGCTGGGTCTGTTAATTATCGCAGCGGCAGTCCCCATCACCTTACTGTTCAAATATTTTATACCCAGAGTACGACAAGCTGCTGAACGCGCTCGAACAAGCAACAGTGAGCTGACTTCTCAAATTCAAGAAACGCTGGCAGCAATTAGAGTCATCAAAGCAAGTGGCGCCGAAGCCCGAATGATGGAACGCTTCGAGACCAACTCCCAAGTGGCCCTGGATGCTGCTTTTGAGATGCGCAAAAACATGTCGTTGCTTGTCATGAGTGTCGTGCTGATCTCCGTTGGTGCGTTCCTTGTCGGAGAGTATTTCATGGCCACCTGGGCGATGACAGAAAGGACAACCTATTTAGGTGGAGTAGTTGCGTTTGTCGGCTTTGCCGCCTGGAATCTAGGCGCATTTAAAGCTGCAGTAAGTCAGGGAGAAGCCGCCACCGACCAAACGCGCCAGCTTGCGGAAATCTGGTCTATTGCTCAAGACGTGCTCATCGGCTTGAAAAGATCGTTTTATCTTCTCGACCTAAAACCCGAAATCCAAGAAATAGAGACTCCCACAGATTTCCCAGCAGAAATTAAACAGGTCGTCTTCACCAACGTATGGTTCGGTTATCAACCTGACGAGAAAATTCTAAAGGGAATTAACTTCACAGCGACTAAAGGCACTATAACGGCAATCGTAGGGGGCAGCGGAGCAGGGAAATCCACAGCCATGTCTTTACTGCTCAGATTATATGACCCTGTTGAGGGCGCAATCACATTAAACGATATCAACTTAAAAAATTTCTCTATCAGCTCTCTTAGAAATCACGTCGCAATCGCTCTGCAGCAAAATGTCCTCTTTGCCAAGAGCGTGCGCGATAATATTGCCTATGGACTGGAGGGAATTAGCGAGGCTGACATCGAAGAAGCAGCAAGAGTTGCCTGCGCAGACGAATTCGTTCGAGAACTTCCAATGGGCTATGAAACAGAACTTGGAGAACGCGGAGGTAAACTTTCAACTGGCCAACGGCAGCGTTTGTCGATTGCTCGAGCGATCCTGAGAGACTCGCCAATATTGATACTAGATGAGCCGACCGCATCACTGGATGCGGAGACAGAACAACGCGTGATCAAAAATTTATCTGAATGGGGCGAAAATCGAGTCATTTTCATCATTACTCACCGACTATCAACGATCAAGAACGCGGACCAAATCGCGTTCTTAGAAGAGGGGCAGGTTAAGGAGATAGGCTCTCACGACGAGTTGATTAATAAAAAAGGTCCATACCACCAGTTTGTTGAGGCAGAGCAGGGAGAGCAATTTAAGACGCCATGACAAAATCAAACCAATTTGACGATCGCGTAGACCTTGAAACCGACCTGAACCTAAGCGAGACCTTGGGCCTTCTTGCTCGCTCTCTTAAGCTTCTTACTGGTGTAAAAAAGCTCTTCACCTGGAAATGTTTTTTCGCCGGAGTCGCAATCCTACCGCCGCTCTTTCTTCCTTGGATGCTCAAGATCGTTGTCGACCAGGTCGTCTTGCAAGAGTCGCTCGAAGAGGGACTCGTCGAGTTTCCTCCCTTTATGATCCCATTCATCAACTTGGTCCAAGACTTCTCTCCCAGCGGTATCATGATCTCGGTATCCACATTTTACTTTCTCATGCTGGTCTTTTTTGGTTTAAGAGCGGTTGGTCAAATAGCTGTCTTGCCGCCAGGCTACGACCCAGCGACTCAATCGGAGCAAGCCCTTTCTGCAGGTCAAAGCCAGGCCAATGGCCTGTGGGGTTTAATCGAAGTATTGCTCACCATTCGGCTGACCCAGCGTTTAGCCAACAGATTGCGTACACGTCTAATGGGAAGATTAACGCGACTCAACATGACCACCCTAGATGAACAACGAATCGGCGATTCGGTATACCGGATCATGTACGACGCGCCCATGTTGCCGGAGATCTGTTTCAAACTCACCTTAGCGCCTATTTTGCTGCTGACGAGCAGCGCCCTCTCCATCTACATCATGCAGTACAGTTATGGCGCCGTCGCACCGGAGATCATCTGGATAGCCATTGGTTTAATACCTATAACGCTCATGCTCACTATGCCTCTATCTGGGATAGCACGAAGAGTGAACCAAACCAGTCGCGCTGCAGGCGCGTCTACTACCAACGCCGTAGAATCCAGCATCGATAATATCGCGGCAATCCAGTCGCTCGGAGGAATGGCCAGGGAAACCGAGCAGTTTAGAGCAAAGAGCGCGGAGTCTTTCAGGCGCCATCGACATACAGTTCTCATTGATTCAGCAGTAACGGTCATCGCTTACTCAAGCATCACTCTGGCCGTTGGGACAGCATTCGTTTTCATAACTGACCGAATCATCCTTAGTGAACTCTCGCCGGGTGATTACGCAGCACTATGGGGGTTCTTTCTAGCCCTGAGCTACAGTGCGAGAGACATAGGTCTTTATTGGATACAACTTCAAAAGAATGTCTCAGCGGTGAGAAGAGTCTTCTTTTTTATTGACTACACCTCCGAAAGAGACGACTCCAGTCAACCACTCGAATCGTTAGCACAAGCCATATCATTGGATAACGTAAGCTATGACTATCCTGACGGCAGAAGCGCCTTGACGAATATTAACGTTGAGCTACCCCTCGGCCAGCTAATCGCAATAGTAGGCCCCACTGGCGCAGGTAAGACGACTCTTGCTTATCTTTTACCTGGATACCTAAGACCAACAAAAGGAGCGATTTATTTCGACGGTCAAAACTTAAAAGACACACGCGTTGAGGACATCAGAGAACGAGTGACCTACGTCTTTCAAGAACATATGTTGTTATCTGAAAGTATTCGAGACAACCTACTATTGGCAAACCCAAGAGCTTCGAATGAAGAAATGATAGCGGCCTGTCAGACAGCAGGCGCGATGGAATTTATTCAAGAGCTACCGGACGGCATAGATACCATCATTGGCAAAGCCGGAGACACCCTGTCCGTGGGCCAGAAACAACGTCTATCCATAGCCAGAGGAATCGTTAGAAACACACCTGTCCTCATTTTAGATGAACCCACCGCTGCGCTTGATCCTAAAACTGAGAACGCTCTAGTTGACGCGCTTCGACAAACAGCTCGAAATCGACTGGTAATTGTTATCGCACATAGGCTCTCCACGATTAGAGAAGCAGACCGCATCATTTTTCTAGAGCAAGGCGAAATAAAGGACAGTGGCACCCACATCGACCTTATGAGAGATGTAAACGGCGCCTACCGAAAATTCGTCGATTTACAAAGCTCTTAATCAAAAAATGGATGGGTCAATTGACTTTGAATTTGCCTGCAGCCATCTCGCCATAATAAAAAAACGTAATCGCTTTTCTAGGCCGCTCCGTAAGGTTACTCCCCGACCAATGCACCGTCAGCGCATTATGGATAATCGCATCTCCTCGGTTCACTGTGATCGTGGTCACTCTCTCAGAATTTTCCTCATACCCCTGAATATCAAGACCCCTCGCCTGTTTTTCGCGGTGGCTCCCTTTAACGTAGCTTACACACCCATTGCGTTCATCCATTGAGTCCAATGCGATCCATAGCGTAATACCTGCCCGAGGATGCCAGGGTCTGCCTGCTGCATCAATATGAGGGTAAATACCTTCTTTTGATCCTGATGGTCTGTCGACTAAGGCTGCGCTTACAGGCCAAACACTATCTCCTAACAAGAATTCCAAAAGTCCAAGATGAGGCCCTTCGTGCATCTGCTTTGCTAGCCACTTGCAATTTTGCTGCAAACCTTTGACAGCCAGCGCTGCGAATTCTGGTTTTTTGTTATGCTGTTTTTCAAGCTCATCAAGACGGACTTTTCTGGCTGCAATTGCGTAACGCTCTAACAGTTCGGTTTCAGTGGCAGAAGCAAAACCCCTGAGCACCAAAAACCCATCTTCATCATAGGAGTGCTTTAGATTGGGTAGATCTAAAGTGTAATTATCAAATTTTAGAATCGACATATTGATAATTTAGAAGTTAAAAAAGCGCGATTCCCGACTGATTAACCAATATCGAATTTGCTCTTGTTAGGTTCAATCGCTCGTAACTCTTTTTCCAGTGACAGGAGTATCCATCGGATTGTATGCGCCTTCCAAGGAATCTCCATTTAAACGACCTTCAAATTCTATTTCTGTTTCCCAACCACCCTTGTCAATACTAACAGTGAATTTCAAGCGTGGGTTCTGAAAGGAAGTAGAAATAATCGGATAGGATCCGTTAAACCCGTCCGAGATAAACTCCATGAGTCCCTTCTCGAAATCTACACGCTGAAAGCCCCAACCTGACTCCAATTCCCAAACTCCACCCTCTCTCCAAATACTAGGAGGTTCCGGGGTTTTTTCTTCTTCATAATTTTCTATTTGTTCCGCAACAGCTAAAGTTCGCCTGGCCAGATCCGATATTTGGTTGTCATTTTCCCCTCTGACCGCTGAAATCAAGCGATCGTTTAGAACGTCAATCCACTTGTTGGGTAAATTTTGGGCGCCTATCTTTAAGCCCAAAATAGAGCCCACTGTCGCGCCGTTACAATCAGTATCCCAACCTGACCTTACGGCTGTCACGATCCCTTCCTCAAAACTCCGATCGCCATAATACAATCCCATTACTACGAGGGCCGCGTTATTAATTGTGTGAACCGTATGATAATGCCCATATGCCTCGTAAACCTTTTGCCAAGTAGTTTCCCAATTCTCATTCTGTTCGCACCAAGAGAGAGTGTTTCGGATCGCTTCAGCCAATCGCGACTTGTCTGGTATCTGTGCTAAACCAGCTAAAATGATATCTTTGGCATCTTTTAAGACAAAGGCTGATGCAATCATGGCCGCTACAAACATTTCACCATAAACGCCATTCTTATCATGGGAAATACAGGCATCTAAATAGGCTAACTCCGCCGCTTGCTCGGGATTCGCCGGGGAAACGTAACCAAAAATATCCGCTCGAATCTGGGCACCGATCCATTCACGAAACGGATTGCGATAAGTGCCAGATTCTGGAGGCCAGACATTTAGAATGAAATTTCTGTAAGCCACATTTTCAGCTGTATAGGTAAGACCAAAGGGCATAGAGTGAAGCCAAACACCCGCAATCGTTTTAGAGGTCATCTTCGCACCGCGACTCTCTAGCGCCAGAAGGCCAAGAATTGGGTAGTCCAGATCATCATCTCGGTCCATAAATTCGATGTTGCCTCGAGTCGAGAGTTTTAGAGTTTTAGGTGTTACTTTTTCGTCATACGGTATGTAGTCATCCAAAGGCAGTGCATTAGCCTTATTTAAATACTTGTCTATGCGTTCTTTAGGCCAGCCCTCTACTGGCTTTCCAAGAGCGCATCCGGCGGCCCGACCCAGCCATGCACCCCTAATACGATCGTAAATTGCTTCACTACCTTCCTCGAGTATCAACTCGTTTGAAGCCGCTGGTCGAGCTTTTTGGATTTCTTGTAGAGAAGAAGGCTCATGGTAGGGGAACGATTCCATAACAGGTAACGCAGATAACTCATCATATAAAGCAATGAACTCTGCATCTGGCGCCCCATCCGCTAAAGCTTTCGTGACCCTATCTTCTAGACTCCCGACATCGCACCCTTCCTCACGACGCTGAATCAGTTCAGTTTTAATAAGGTTTCTTTCTATAGAACTCATTGCGATCTTCCTCCCCTACCCTAAACAGGTAGGACACTAAAAAAACGTCAGTTTAGGAAGGGACAATTTACTCGTCAACCGCAGCCATTTGAGTCTTCACCCAAAAAATAACGCTTTATTTTTTGGGTGATTTCCGCCAACCAAAACTTGAAAAATCATCAACTTCAAAGTCAAATCAGTTATATCGTTCCCGGAATTTTAGTTATGTCTTCTATTTCATTGAGATTTCTAATTCAGATAAAAGCCACTCGTTATAGACCGGCCGGCTATAATTTTGGGTGAATTACATAACGTGAATGCTCTCGCGAGATTTGCAAATTTGCAATAAATGCCTTTTTACACAACCCCGAAAACCATAATCGATTTTTCCTCTTTATTAACCGGCGGCCAACTGGGTGAACCTTTAGGGAAGGTTGATCAAAAATTTGTGGAAAATATGTTGAGTGGCATTCATCGGTCTGCGTCTATCAATCTGACCGAGATTTCTAAGTCACTCGAAGAAAAGATAGCGCTTCACGCCACCCACAAACGACTCTCAAGAAAACTCAATAACCCGAATCTAGCGGACACGCTTTCTAAACGCTTACTAAAACTTTCCTCCCAAGCTCTAAGCCATGACACTCAGCTCATCGTGCACACGTATGAAATACATAAAAAATATGCGAACAAAATGGAGTACTTCCCCACACCAGTTAACGGAACGAAGGAAGGATTCAGAGTTTGTGAAGTACTACGAAGTAATGCATCCGAGAAAGATAATCTAAAAAAGTGTACTCCGGTATATTCAAGAGTTTGGTCAAACCAAACTCCAGGATACATCAATGATGGACAGGAAATAAAAAACACACTTGAAGAGGTCGCGAAGACTTTAGATAACAAGGGGCTCTTTTATTTTGATGACAAAACTATCTCGTCAAAGATTTTGCCTCAGATACTTGAAGATTCTGAGTTTGAATTTATTTCGCTAATACTCGGACAGGGCGTCAAGCTATCGTATAAAAACCAAAGCCGGTCACCCGAAGACCTAGTCGAAAGCGTAGAAACGAAGTATGGAAAAACCGTATTTAAACTAGTACCCGAAGGGCTTATGTTTAAAACACAAACGGACTTGGATTTGTTTGTCCATGTAGGGTCGCTACCCGTCAAAATAGACGGCTCCAAAAGACCACTCAGCTTAATTGCTCTAAAATCTAAAAACGCCCTAATCGGTGAATACGTTAGTCCAATCATAACTTCTCGAACCAGACTCAGATCACGTAAAGACTTGATGGGATTGGCAGAGTCCATCTTCTCAATACAAGACACTCTAGCAGCGCACCGAGAAATTCGACAAAAGTTTCGTCCAGAAAATTTTCGGGTTCTGACTCATAACAGACTGAAGCTATTGATGACCCTGCTTCAAGCTGTTATTCATTACGAAAACTCATCAGATAAAAACGCTTTAATCGAAGATAAACAGTTCCTCTCCAAACCCAGGCAGGGTGAATTAGACAGGACTTATCTACTTCCGAACTCTTGAAATTAATCATTCAGCAATTGGGACTAGCACTTTTCAATAACTTTGAGAGAGCCCTTTGACTCAACAAGAATTTGCGGCAATTACTGCTCATCAAGACCGCATCGAGAAGGTACAGATACTTCCAACAACAAATATGGTCATTTCAGCATCAGCGGATGGCACGCTCCGACTTACTGATATTGAAAATCGTATTGCAAAAAAACAATTTAAGGGACATCAGAGCGGTGTCTGGGACTTTGCACTTTGGGGCAACAACAACCATGCGATTAGCGCTTCATTCGACCATTCTCTTCGGATCTGGGACCTTAACTCTGGCGACCAGATAGCTAAATTGGCGGGGCACAATGACGAAGTTTATTCAGTTAAAGTGACAAAGGATCATCGGCAAGCCGTCTCATGCTCGGCCGACAATACCATCCGAATATGGGATCTAGTCAATTATTCGCAAATAAAAACCCTTTGGGGCAACGAGGATGATTCAAAAAGTATCGCTCTCACTAATGACGGCCAATCAATTCTCTCGGGTTGTTGGGATCACAAGGTTCGACTGTGGGACGTCACAACTGGCCAGTTAAAAAAGGTCTATAAAGGACATAAAGGCCCCGTCCATCAGATTTTGTTATTGAACAATGATCGAGTGGTAGTGTCTGCATCATCCGATGAGTCAGTCAAATTCTGGGATATAGAATCTGGGGAAGAATTGAATACGCTTTCCGGTCATCAAGGACAGGTGTTTACGCTCACCAGTGACCCCTCTCAAAGTCTGATCGTTTCTTCTTCCGAGGACATGACACTAAAAATTTGGAGTATTAAACGCGCCGAATTGCTTCAAACACTCGAAGGACATACAAATCTTATCCAGCACGTTGCCATCGCGCCAAATGGCCAGTATCTCGTTTCACTGTCAAAAGACCACACGCTCCGAGTCTGGGATATTCAAACCGGTGAATATGCTTTCGTATCGACACTCTCGAGCCCACCAAGATGTTGCGACATTTCCCGAGACAGCAGGACATTAGTCGTTGGAGACGAACTAGGACAACTCCATGTTTATCTTCTTTAAACTAGTTGAAGAGGTCGGCTAACTCTTTCGGGATTTCGGGGACAGCGCCCTCGCGAGTGCAAACCCAAGCCGATATTTCGATGGCTGTAAGGTTGATTCTCTCCATACTCCATCGATTAAGATAACCCAAAACCAGAGCGGAAGTATAAGCATCACCCGCTCCCACCGTGTCAATCACATCGACATCCAATCCACTCCGATCACTGGCCCCTTTTTTTGACATGAGAAAAGCACCATCCTTGCCTCGAGTCAGGGCTATCAGCTGCAGCTCGAAATCGTTCATGATGGCTCTCAATGAAGTTTCAATCGATCCAGAGAGTCCAAGCAAGGATGAAACAACCTTCAGTTCTTCGCTATTTAGTTTCAAAACATCAGCGAGCTCTAGAGACCTTTCAATGAGCTCTCTAGAAAAATAACTTTGTCTCAAATTGATATCGAAAACTGACAAGCTCTCCTTAGGCATCTGACTAAGCAAAGATCGAATCGCCAAACGGGTTGTTTTATTACGTTGTGCCAGAGTACCGAAGCAAACCGCATCAATACCATTAGGAAACACATCCAGATATTCGACAGTTAATAGTTCATCCCAAGCCGAATGTTTCTCAATCACATAAGATGGCTGGCCATGCGAATCCAAATTGACCTCAACAGTTCCCGTAGGGACTTCTGAATGTTTCTGGAGAAGTCCGGTATTCACTCCTCTTCGCCGAAGAAAATCCAGGGCCCCTATTCCCCTTGAATCACAACCAACCGACCCTAGGACAAAGGAATTTGCGCCCAATCCCGCACAGTGAATCGAAAAGTTAGCAGGGGCACCACCAAAAATCTCTTTGTCGGGGAACACATCCCAAAGCACTTCTCCTATTCCAGCCACACTAAACGGTTTCAAATTCCAAATCCTAAGGCAATAACTGAACGCCCGTTTAATTCTTATTCTGAGCGCAAGGGCTAACCCACTTAACCCTGTAATCGCAATCATGATAGTCTCTTTTTTTGACAGAAAAAAACCACCAATGATTCAGGGGGCCCATTGAACGAGCAAGAAAAATACCTCTTCGATCTTCGAGGTTACATTGTCGTCAAAAATGCACTTACTAGTTCTCAGATCGAAGACCTTTCCCAGCATCTCGAACTCCATCGATCCGATGGCGATTATTTTTTTGGCTCTGATAGAACAAAATTCACGAACCCAGAGGATACCGCCTGGACCACTCCGACCATGCTCGACTGGGGAGGTTGTTACTTAGACCTCATCGACCTACCTAAAATCAAGCCTTACTTGGAGACCTTGCTAGGGAATAACTACCGGCTAGATCATGACTACCTGAAAATTGATAGCGAACAAAATAGCAAAGGTCTTTATCTTCATGGCGGCGGACAGGGTGCAGGTGGCCCGACAGACCTTGTTGGACCAACAGATGGAGGTCAATGTTATTACCGATATAGCAACGGTCGCTTTTTCAATGGACTCGTTGCGGTAGCTTTTGAACTAGATACTGTTCCCGAGGGCTCCGGGGGCTTCGGTTGTGTGCCCGGAAGTCACAAAGTCAACTTCGAGCTGCCAAAAGAGTGGAAATACAGTAAAACTCAGGACGAGGTTCCTTGGTGCGTAGATCGTGTCGCTGCATCAGCGGGAGACGCCATCATTTTCACTGAGGCTTGCGCACATGGGACTATTCCGTGGGAGGGTCCAGGAGAGCGCAGAACTATTTTTTACAAGTACTGTCCTCACGCGGTAGCCTGGAGTCCTTGCTATTACAATTCCGATAACTATTCAGGACTGACTGAAGATCAAAAATCCCTGTTGTTGCCACCCAGCGCCTTTGGGCCTGCACCAGAGGTAAGGCAAATATGGGCTAAAGCTCAAGCAGAACACCGCGAACTGCAAGAGTTAAGAAAGACGCAGTAACGATCAGCTCAAGCCATGATTATAAGCCTGACTTTCCTAACTCTGGCCTCTTTTGTCTGGTACCTGTGGGAAAAATCCCACAGAAAAACCTCAAAAATCCAGGCCGGGCTTCAGCCAGATATCAACTTGCCCTATGAACAAGAGTGGGAGCTTTATCACAACGATTTTTCTCTTTGTTCAAAAAAGGTCAGGATGTGTCTAGATGAGCTCGGCATAAATTACAAAAGTCATCATATTGATTTAATCGAAACGGGTAGTTACCAGAGCATCTCAAGAGCGTATCTTAAGGTTAACCCCTCAGGTCTTCTCCCGGTTCTTGTTCATAACGGCCATCCAATTTATGAATCTCACGAACAAATTCGCTATGCAGCATCAAACAACAAACCCAATGAATTAGTTGATTTTAAGGACCCTGAAACACGAGCAAGGGCAGACCATTGGATCGAGAGAACCTCTATGACAGGCGATGATCCAATCAGCAAAATGAAATCAAGCATGGCCGGTGCTAGCGCGGCACTAACGCTGCCCATTTTCGCAGCAATGATGAACGAGATTCCTGCACATCGGCTAGTTGAAGGCCTTCTGTTTCATCGTCTAAAACAGCGCCCACTATTTTTTCTGAAACTAAAGCTTACCGGTCTCTCAAATATTCCGAAAACTCCTCCTTTCATCAAATTAATAAAGGCGGCTTCACTGGTAATGCAAGAGCATATGGATGACCTCGAGTCGGAGCTAGCGATGAGCGAGGGCACTTGGCTTTGTGGCAACCAATTCTCTTTGGCTGATGTCGGACTGGTGGCAATTTTTGAGCGGTTGGAGGAAGCAACGCTAACACATAAATTCATAAACGCTGAAAGACCTCGTGTTTTGGCTTATTGGCAAAATTTAAAAACTCGACCAAGTTACAAAACAGCTATCAAGCAACACACTCACCCAGTCACTAAAAAAGGCATTTCTAACATTCAATTTGAAAGGTCAAAAAACCCTGCGCTGGATACTTTGTTATCGAGTTAAATTAGAGATCTCGATGATCCTGCGGTGATTAGTGA
>CAJWGQ010000031.1 GCA_913041025.1 uncultured Gammaproteobacteria bacterium
GAGCCATCTGGGCTCGACCAGGATTTTGTTTCTACTGAAGCCATGAGTTCCTCCACATTGGTTTAACTTCTATTGATTTGCCTCTTTCTTATAGCACATTCTAAAAAACCATTTTAGATAGAATATTAATGTCTAATAGACTCCTTCGTGGATGCTTGAAGCGCTTTTTCAGGGCCAAAAGGGTTACAAGATCATCGATGAAAAAACACACTACTGGGGAAACCTTGTGCAATCACCCGATGACTACGCATCAGTACGAACTGTTATAGAGAACTACATAGAAGGTAGTTTTACCGCAGATACAGCGCTGTTAAAAAGTTGTTTTCATCCAAAAGCGCTTATGTCTGGCTATTATCGTGGTGACATGGATGTTGGCTCACCGCAAACATTTTACGATCAGCTTGAGTCTGAGCCGTCATCCAAGAGTTCAGGAGACGGGTATCAGGCTGAGATCAGTTTTATCCATATTGCCGGGCGTATGGCAAGCGCCGGTCTGGTTGAAACCAATTTGCTTGGCTCGGACTATGTCAACCATTTCCATCTGCTTAAAATCGATGATGGTTGGCGTATCGTCAGCAAGATTTACGTTGACTCTTTGGAAGATTGATTTTGGGCTGAATGTGGGTTCTGCATCGGTATGCATGTCTTAACGAGATTGCAGGTGCCCGCATCTGCTCGCGTGCTCGGGTAAACGCTCCGGAGAAAGATCAAAGTACAGAATGATGGTCGCCTCCATGGTGTGCAGGAAATGTCTTTGATCCTGCATGGCACTCGGCAATGGTATTAGGTCGGGCAACGTCGATTTGGCAATGTATTGGGTTGACCGCGTTTTGTGCAGAAAAAGTCATGTTTTTTTTGTATTAACCTCTATAATCCGGGGTCCAGAACAATACGGACTGGTATTTTCTGGGATTTTGACAAATCGTGGATGTTATCGAGTAGTGCCACCATCCTTGTGTGAGCAAAATATTCTTATCATCTCTAATTGAAAGGAACTAGGAGAAAGTAATGGCTAAAGGAACGGTAAAGTGGTTTGATGCAGGTAAAGGTTTTGGGTTTATCACGCCGGATGACGGTGGTAAGGATCTCTTTGTTCACCACTCGGCAATCCAGTCAGGCGGGGACTACGCTACGTTGAGCGATGGGCAGGCTGTTGAATTTGAGGTCGGCCAGACTCAAAAAGGACCCTGCGCTAATAACGTTGTAGCACTTTAGGAACGGGCAACCTTAAATGGTTGCTTGCCTGTTATTCAGGCACTCCTCACGGCGGATGGGAATTTGGAGAAAAGGTCCGGGCACGTAGACCGGAGGCAGAAGAGTTCCGGTTCTGTTTTGATTGAAATGGGGAGTTTCTCAGTTGTAGCGAGCCGCCTCTTTGTAAGCAAGATAGATGGTGCTGGACGATTCACCTCCCGTATATGGATTCGGAAACGTTACTCGTTGCGACTTCGCAGATGAGAATACCTCGTTCAGCAACCCGGTAAACGCGTCATCTGGTGGATCATTGGACCATAGGCCAAAGACCCCGCCGGGATGCAACGAGGCCGCCAACGAAGCAAGTCCTGAGTCGGTGTAGAACGCGCTATTCCTCTCGTCCAGCCAGTGGCTGGGAGAATGGTCAATATCGAGCAACACGGCGTGAAACAAACGGCCCGAATCATTCGGGTCGAAACTGCCAGATGCTGCCGCCAGTTTAAAGAAATCTTCGTGCATCAGGGAACAGCGAGAATCCAGTGTGAGCTTATCCCCTAGCGGTACCAGTCCCAGCTGGTGCCACGAGATAACGGGCGCCATTACCTCGATGACCAGCAGTGAGCGAACCGCCTGATTGTCTAATGCCTTGGCAGCGGTATAGCCAAGACCTAGCCCCCCAACGACTACATCGAGTTTTTGGGTATCGAGCGACTGTAGCGCGAGTGTGGCAAGTTGCTCCTCCGCCTCGACGAACAAACTGGACATAAGGAATTCCTCGCCAAGCTTGACCTCGTAGAGGACCTTTCCGTTCAGCCTCGGTTCCGAACGCCGTCGCAGACTGATTGGACCCAGCGGGGTCTCGCGGTAATCGAGTTCTTCAAACATCAGCAAAGCCACTCCCAGCGAGACAATCGCTCGGGTTTAGAATTTATTTGGTGAGTCATGACTTTCTGAGCAGGGTTTTATAAAAAATCCTGAATCCGCTTCCGTTGGGTGACGATCTGTACACCAGTATGAGCAAACGCTCGAAGGCATCTCCCTGAGTAATCGCCAAAGAGTACTGCGGTCCTTGGAGTAGCTCAACTTTAAATTGTAGCCGGGTATGCAAAAGAAAGCCTGTAATCGATTTAGAGAAAAAGCAGCAACGTCGACGGTGTTAGTGGTGAGGCGAGCGAAAAGGCATTTTCAAAAATTCAGATCGTGAGCCGGAATTACCGTTGACGGCTCCTGTCCCCCTATATTAGTTTCCCACAAGGCCTAAGGGTATTATTTGGCATGAACCGGGGTCTTGTTGTGTTGGGTGGTTTGGGTGTCGTTTGGCCGAGTCAGACCCAATAGGCTAATTCGGTTTGCGGGAGTTTGGAGAAAATACAAGCACACTCTTGGGTAAGTTTCATGGGCAATGCACTGCAATTTAGAACGGCAATAGAAGACGACTGTACCGAGCTGACGCTAATTAGGGACATAGCGGGCCGAAGGATGCCTTCTTACCTTTGGAGTCAGGAAGTGAAGCAAGGACAATCCGTTTTTGAATATGGCAGAGACAAAATAAGAGCCGATACGAATTACGATGCCCATTTTAGAAACTGGCGGGTTGCAGAACTTCAATCTAAATTTGTAGGCGCATTTTTCGGGTTTTTGGTGAACGACCCCTATCCAGATATTGACCTTGATGCTGTTCCAGAATGTTTCCGACCATGTGTAGAACTTGAAAGAGTGGCTCGTGGATGCTGGTTGCTGCAGGCAATTGCCATATTGCCGGAATATCGGGGGAGGGGATTAGCACGACAGCTTTTAGGCAATGCGGAAAGTGTCGCGAAGGATGCTGGTGCGAACAGGATCGCTTTACAGGTGGAAGAGGTAAACGAAGTTGCCTTTAAAACGTATCAGAGAAATGGCTACGTCGAAGTGGATCGTAGACCGTACGTGCATTTCCCTGGCTCCGAAGACACTGGTGACGTTGTTCTGATGTGGATGGAATTGAGCTAGGACGCAGTTGATCTGGCCCGAGCGCTGAATATCGCGTTTCCGGCAATGGCCCCAAGCAAGACGCAACCACCCGCCAAGGTATTGGAGGTCACTGTCTCTCCCAGGAGCAGCCAGACCCAAAGCGGCGCCAGAAGCACCTCTGCCAGCGACATCAGGGTGAGTTCTACGGCGGGAAGCGCTTTGGAGCCCAGCGTATAAAGCACTAAGCCTGCCCCTACCTGAAATACACCCATTCCGATAGAAATACCCGAGTCTTGCAACGAGATCGCTAGGGGTAGCCCCAAACCAACACAGATTACGGCCGTAATCACGACGCCAAAAATCCCCGACAGGAAGACAGACGGCAGCATCTCGCTCTCCTTTCCCCAGCGAAGCGTAACGGTAAAAGCGGCAAAGCCTAGGGCTGACCCTAGTGCGGCAAAGCTTCCTTTAAGACTGCCACCAAAGGTTTGGTTGCTGACCATTATTCCAATACCCACTATCGCAAAACAAATTGCGACCCACGTACCACTATGGACTCGCTCACGCAATATGCCCCACCCCAAGACTGCGGCAAGAAAAGGAGCTGCGGCAAAAAGAAGCATGGCGTTGGCCACAGACGTGGTCTGGAGTGCGTAGATTCCACCTGCATACGCCACCACAAGAGATAGCGCTGCTATCACCCCAGGCAATCCTGCATGGCGTACCTGGATCAGTGGCGTGTCGCTTGAGCGCATTCGAATCACGATAAACAAAAATATCGTGAGACTCACGGATCGATATAGCAGGATTTGCCATACGTCAGCTTCCTGAATCAGTCGAATTCCGAGCCCAACCGTTGACCAGAGGATGCCCGCAGTAAATACAAGCAGCAAGCTGTGTGTATGAGTTAACTTCATAGCTAGATCACGCCTTATCCTCTGTCCTCAGATACGGGTATTTCAACAGCCTTCTTACCGCATGCGGGCAGGAATGAAGCGCGTCATCAGGCTCGTGGCCAGCATCCCGAATCCGGTGAAGATAAATACGGCCGGCAGTGGGAAGATGGCGAGTACACCTGAATAAACGCCTGGAAAGGCGAGGCTCGAAACAGATCGATAACTACCGAACACGGTGGCCATTTCAGAGCGCTCCCAGGATCGCACCGCGCGGTAGAACAGCGTGTTCCCTACCGAGTCACATAACACGGAAAACAGCGCCGCCAACAGTATTAGTGATACCGCCAGATACGGCAGGCCCATGGAAATACCGATCCCGATAGTCACCAAGCCCGCGCCACAATAGCCAACGAGCAGCACCCTACGAATCCCGTGACGTTGGATCGTGCCACGCAGTAACGGCGTCGCCATTACGAAGCTTACGGCCACTGACACTAGCGCACCACCCATGGTTTCTCCAAGCCCGGCGGTGACGCAGAAGATTGGCACATAGATGAAGTACATGGTCCACCAACCGGAGCGTACCGCCGATAACAGATAAACAAGGGTCATTCGCGGCTGCGCGAAAAACCTCGGCAGATAGCGAATCGGGTTGGTCACGGCAACCTGCTTGCTGCCGCGTGTTGATTCGTCAGAGAACCGCAGGTAGAAAAAATAGGCACCAAGCAGTAGGACGACGACGGCGCCGACAAGGAAAGGCGCTGCGGGATTTACCGCGTTGCGCAGATAGACTCCTAGAAACGGACCGACGCTCCAGGAGAACGCAAGGAAAAACATGCGTATGGGCTCATAGCGGCCAAAATCCTGGCGCCGTACGTGCCCCATCAAGTAAAGGTTGAGCGTTACGTCGATACAGGACGCGGCGAACAGATGCAACGCCATGCCGATACAGAACGCCCATAGTTCGTCGTGCATGAAAAGCAGCATGCTGACCACGCCGGACACGATGCCTAGCATGAACGTGCCGCGCCGAGCCAGGCACCTCACTAGCCAGGGTACCGCGAGACTCATACCAACGCCCAGAATCCCGAGCACGAAGAAGAAAATACTCACGGCCTGCGCCGACCCGAAACGCTCAAGTGCCATCAGCGGCACCGCCGTCACGATGATGGATCGATACAGCGGCTCCAGGGTAAACAGGACCAAAAACGACGATTTGGTCGGGCGGCTGAATGCGCGCAGATCCGGACGATTGGTGAGCAGGCGTTTCAATTTAACCGGACAATAGCGCAGGACCGAACAGGGCGTTTTGGCAAGCGCGAATGTACTACATTTCAGAACATTGTCGGCACACCCGAAAAAGAGGGATGTCCACGCCGTTAAGATCCCTTAAAGAGTGGAGTACGATATAGGAATCAGTCACAAGTTCACCAGAAGGTATTCAATTAGTGAATTCAAATTATCTATTATTTGGCCTTGCCCTTTTCCTAGTTGGATTGGCGATAGGTTGTGCTTTAGGAAATCACTGGATCAAGGTGACTTTCTACTGGACCCAAAATAAAATTCGGCATCTACGAGATCATCATTGATCGAAAAAACTTCGATCGGATTACCGAAGGCTTTAAAAACGTAAATGAATGAACAGGATAAATATAGGCAAGTCAGAAGTCCTTGTGTAAGCACTTGCGAATACAACGAGAACTACTATTGCATTGGTTGCAAACGCCACATGGATGAAATCATTGATTGGCTTGATTACTCGGATGAGAAACGAAAGTCTGTCATGCAAGAGTTACTAACTCGTGATATCGATAAATCTTCCGATCTAACGTTCAGGAATTACTAGCCGTTATTGATATCGACCATCCCGTGGGTGACAGCGGGAACCTTACCTACATGATCCCTCAATCTAAATTGTCGTTGATATAAATGAGCAAGAAGCCATCAATAGTTTCAAGTCCTGGCTTCATCGTCACTGCTGTGGTCATTGTCATCGGCATGTTTGTGGTGCTGCGACTGCTCAGTCAGTGACACGATGACTATCAAAAATATCAATTCGGACTTGGAAGAGCGTCTCAATGAAGTAAAGAATGGCGTCATCAACCACATGAATAAAGATCATGCGGAGGCGAACCTAACCTATGTGAGAGCGCTGGCCGGAGTGCCCGATGCAACGTCGGCTAGGATTATCGATTTCGACCAGTTCCGAGTGTCTTTGACTGCTGAGACACTCAATGGATCATCGAACGTCCAAGTTCAGTTCTTAGAGCCTCTAGAGAAAAGTGAGGATATTCGGCCCGCTCTAATCAAGCTTTTGAAGTACGCAAGGACTCGTGGTTGAGGAGAGCGCCTACGCGCTCGGATAATTAACCCACGGTCTTGCACTCTGATCTTCGCAGAACCTGCCGATAATCTTTTGACTTTCAGCCATTAGAGGATCGGAGTTATATTTCACTCGATGCTGCCAAAAACGAACGCCAATGTTTTCTTGCGCTTTGGCCGTTATTCTGATTTCTTAAACTTTGAGGCTGAAAACTCTTTAACGGTGAGTATGAGAGCCACAACCATAAGTGAGAAAACGGCAACGCCAGTTAAAAAAAGGATGTCATCGGTCATTTAACTTCCCCCAAATCATCATTAGTTTGAAGTAAATACCAAAGCCCAAAATCGCTGGAACCCAAATGGCGGTAAAAATCCCTTCTATCCGTTGACCATTGAACCAAAGGTAACCGGAGACGAAGAATGAAATCATTACACCTAAAAGTAAAAAAAAGTCAGACCTTTTAAACATTTTTAGCCTCCTATCTGTTTCTGGTCGAAAAAGCGGCAATTAGGCATCCGATGATAGCGATGCCCGAAGGGATTCTAATGTTAGAGACACTGACACCCTCTAGCTCTAACGGAACAACACCAAACAAGCCTAAGCCTATATAGAGCGACCCAGCCATAATCAGGGATACCCCAAGGCGTTCAAAAAATAGCCTATTCATAAATTTCACTTTAACCGACGGGCCATGATCTTGCCGTGAAGTCAATCCTGGCCCCTTTCGGCTCGAACTTGGGAGTATTCGAAGGGGGAGTTTACTAAAAAAACGTTATGTTATAAGATAACAATATAGGCTTTGAATTAAGTTATTGGCGTAGTAACAAAAACCTATTAGTCGTAACAGTCAGTCACCGATACTATGCCTATATACCAAGAGTAAATTTTTTATATGCTGTATTCCGTACTCCACGTCTGTACATCCTGTAGAACCGCAGGTTCCCCGCGTGAGCCGCGAGAAAACCGCCCAGGTTTCAAGCTTTATCAAGAGCTTCGCACGTTGCTAAATCAAAGCCCGCTGAAACGCCAGGTAGAGGTGCGACCGGCTGAGTGCCTCAGCCTTTGCCCGCGTCCGTGCGGTATTTCGCTTTCCTCGGTCGGGAAGTGGAGTTATCTCTTTGGCGATCAGAAGCCAAGAGCTTGCGCGCGCGATATCATGGAGCTTGTCTCGCTTTATCTTAGTACGGAGGACGGACTGATGCCTCGGCAGCAACGCCCAAATTCGCTGCAGACAAGTGTGTTGGGGCGCGTACCACCGTTTATCGGAAAGACTGACCGGTATCAGCAACAACCTAGTCATCTTGAATGACGCACTTCCTCGCCAATCAGTTCGCGCTAGAGGTCGACGGCTTGCGTTATGAGGCCCCAAACGGTGCGGTTCTTCTCGATTCAGTGACGCTAAGCCTTCAGGCCGGTGAAGTCCTCGCTGTCGTTGGTCTAAATGGCGCCGGTAAGAGCACATTGATCCGTTTGCTGGCCGGCTTGTTGATGCCATCTGCGGGCAGCATTTCCCTTGCAGGTCGCCCCCATGCAGAAATTTCTAACGCCGAGCGGGCGCGCCAGATTGCTTACTTCGGTCAACATGATGAGGCGGATGGACGGCTGCTGCTGCGTGATTACGTTGGGTTGGGAACGTTGCCGTATCGCGCGTCACTTTCGGCTGCGGACATCAATGAGCGGATTGTAATCGCGTTGCAGAGAGTCGGCTTGGTTGACAAAAGTGTGTCTCGGATGAGTGAACTCTCGGGAGGGGAGCGGCAACGGGCGAAATTTGCCCGAGCGGTATGCCAAACTCCCAAGCTACTGCTGTTGGATGAGCCCACAAATCACCTCGATCCTGCGGCAAAGGGTGCGCTGCTGACGGCTGCTATGCAACTTGGCATCACAGTTGTTACAGCCTTGCACGACCTGACGTTGATTGATTCCTTTGCAAGCCATGTTGCAGTACTAAAGCAAGGACAATTGACCGCGTTCGGCCATCCAGCCGACATTCTTAACGCTGATACGGTAAAAGAAACTTTCGGAGTGCAACTGTTCCGTCTTCAGCATCCTAACCAACCGCGTGTCATTCCCTCTCTCGATGTAGAGATTGGCGGAGAAAGTGGTTTCGTAATTCACAATTAAAAGAAGGACTATCTTGTGAGATTTACCAGCAACCGAGTAATGCGCGCTTTACTTATTCTTACTGTTTTAGGTGGTGCAAGTCCCTTACACGCTAATTCGATTACTGTTGAAAATTGTGGTCAGCCGATTACATTCGACTCGACACCAAAGCGCTTGGTGGTTCACGACATTAATATGTCCGAGATGGCGTTTTCCCTCGGTCTACAGGACCGTATGGTCGGGGTCACCGGCATCAGTGGGTGGTACAAGACCACGCCAGATTTTGATGAACTTAGAGGCGATATTCCTGAGTTAGCACCAAAGTATCCAACGCTAGAGAACTTAGTCGCCGCGTCGCCAGACCTCTTCTTCGCAGGTTGGTACTATGGGATGAAGCCGGGTGGGGAAGTGACCCCTGAGACATTGGCCCCTCATGGCATCAAAACCTTGATCCTGGGAGAGAGTTGCATTCACTTGAATAAAGAGCGCCCCTCCGCGTCACTTGATCTACTGTATGACGAAGTTGCACGGCTGGGAAAGATTTTTGGTAAGGACGCGGAAGCGTCTGCGCTGATCAAAGGTTGGCAAGCACGCGTTGCTGAGGTCAAGAAGACTGTCGGGAACTATTCGGGTAAGCGGGTATTTTTATACGACTCGGGCGAGGATAAGCCTTTCACGGCCGGAAAATTTGCAATGCCAACTGCCATGATTGAGGCTCTGGGCGCTACCAATGTCACTGCGGATATGGATACTAGTTGGGGGCGGACTTCTTGGGAAGCGGTAGCTGCTGCGGACCCTGAGTTCTTAATTCTGCTGGACTATCAGTCCGGTGGCGGTGCATTAGATCTGATGACGTTCCTTAAGTCGCATCCGGTCATGCAGCATACGAGCGCGGTCAAGAACGAGGCATACGTCGCGCTTCGTTATGAGGAATTGACTCCGGGTCCCGCAAACATCGAAGCGATGATGAAAATAGCTGAGGCAATGAACAAAACCCTCTAAGAAAGGGAGGCGACCAACTCACAATGCGACTTTCAGGTGTTCTGGCCCTTGGTCTCGTAAGTATATTGGTACTGGTATTGATAGCGGTTGCCGTTGGTTCTACGCAACTGGGCTTTTCAACGGTAATCGAAGTCGTGCTGAGTGGTCGTGCGGATAATCCTGTCAGTCGCATTGTGCTCGACTTGCGGTTGCCGCGAGCATTATTGGCAGTAATTGTCGGTGCCGGACTGGGCATGGTGGGCGCAGTCCTGCAGACGTTGACTCGCAATGATCTGGCTGATCCATTTCTTTTTGGTTTATCTTCCGGTGCAGCGGCGGGTGCTGTGGTGGTCATCACGGTTACCGGAAATATTCTTGGTTTTTGGACGTTGCCGGTTGCGGCGTTCGCCGGCGCTCTAGTCTCTGCGATGATTGTTCTAGCGCTGTTCGGAAAATTGGTCCAACAGAGTCCAAGCCAAATGGTTTTGGCAGGACTCGCGGTGTCGTTTCTCTTCCTGTCCGCCACCTACTACTTAATTTTCGCTGGCGACCAGCGGGCCGCTCACTCAGTCCTATTCTGGACACTTGGGGGACTGGGACTGGCGAACTGGAAAATTCTGCCGCTCGCCCTCGCTGGGCTTGTGGTCATCGCTGCGCTTGTTATGACGACTCATCGATCATTGGATGCGCTATTGGCTGGTGATGACGCAGCAAATACCTTAGGCGTGAACGTCAGAAGATATCGACAACTCGCCTTCTTGGTTTGCGCCTTTTCGACTGCCAGTTTCGTGGCGCTAAGTGGCGTTATCGGCTTTGTCGGTCTGATGGTGCCGCACTTAGCGCGGGGTCTCGTGGGGCCGTTGCACGGACCACTATTGCTTTCCTCCGCAATCATCGGCGCGGTACTGCTATTGGTAAGCGATATTGCCGCTCGCACATTATTAGCCCCCCAGGAAATTCCAATTGGGGTGTTAACGACTGCGGTCGGTGCGGTATTTGTTCTGTTTTTGGTGCGAAGAACTACGTAGTTACGATCTATCCCGTCTCTCTCCTAAACCACTCTTTGGTGCGTTTAGGAGCAACTTCGCCGTCTGATAGCACTAATTCGGTGGAGATCTTTATTAGGGAGGGCCACATGGGGATACCGTTTGATGTCTGCTTCTAAAGCAGAACGCTAGTTTCGGTCTGTAGTCCTCCACCTTTGAAGACAGCCCGAAGCGTTAATCCTAAAGTTTCAAACCCGGATGAGAGCAACTCTAAGATCTGTTGCTTCTAAATGAAAGATCCTTCCCGTTGAATAGCAATCCACGCTTCGGTTGTTTTCCCGACTCTTATCGGGGACACTCGCCAATACATGATAAATGGGGTTCCGTCTTTCTTATAGTTTATAGTCTTGCCTTGAAATTTTTTGCCAGACTTTAACGCAACCGCTAGACGCCCTATAACTTTTTTGTCTGTGCCAACGCCCTGGAGAATACGCGGAGTCTTGCCGATTACATCCGATGGATCATAGCCTGTAAGTTTTTTGAAGGCTTTGTTCGCATAGATAATCTTACCCTGAACGGTTGCATCCGTGATGACAATTGAATCAAAGCTATTATCTGCGAGCACTCTCAATAACGCTGTATTAATCTTGTTATCATCAATCACCTTATCGATAGCAGAACTCATCGGATTCTCCGTTTAAATATTGTTTCCTAGCAAAGTTAACGTTAGTAATATTGCGAGAACAACTGTGTATTTAAAGTGAAGAGAACTTTAACCAACTCAACATTCGTTAATTAGATGACTACAGAGACCACTGAGTCCCGGGTACTGCGTGAGATGCGCTTGGTACTGACTGAGATCGCTCGCGAGACCGCGGTGCGGAGAGGTGACCAACATATCCTATCAATCAAGACTATCGCTAGGATGCGAGACTGTCTTTCTTTGATTAGTGATCGGGAGAGAGAATTGAATGAAGCCCGTGGCATCGAAATGACATCTCGACCGAAAATGGGCCGTGACAGATCTAATTTTGTTCGTGTCCAACTCAAGGAAATTAAGTAGAACCTTAACCAATGACCGACTTCCAAACTTTTGTCCACGCTGTCCTTGAACGCGATGGTCTTCAAGATCACGCGATGTTCGTCGTTATGACAGCCTCTAAGCGATTCAATATGAATTAGGTATCAGCCCATGCTAATCAGAGTCAAAAAAGATCAAACGTTGGTACTCGAAGAGGAAGAGGATTTCCAAAACTTCTGTATCCGAGCAGAGAAATCGGATAAGAATATCGCCGGGTTGGATATGATCACCAGAAGGATAGAAGATGGCAACTACTGGCTCGATGCGCGAGGCGTGATTGCCTTATCAAGTAAGTCGGCAGAAAAGGAATGGCTTGACCAGTTCTGGGCGATGTTGAAGGGCTCTGAGCCGTACGGGTATGCAGATTTCGAGGCTCAATTGATCCGAGCACACATCGAATATGACATCCGAGATTAAAAGAGACGGGTCCGAGTTTTCATAATAGCCATGACGCGCGCCCGAGTACTTTCTGTTTAGTGAGCCTAGTCTGTTTACCAAATCCTCTGTCCTAAGATGCCTGTACCGTCCTTTTGGCCAATAGCGTGAACCCTGCCTACGCTCACTCGTGCCTCGAGTAATTACACCCAGTAGTCTTCTCGCGACATTATCCGTATGATTTACTCTGACGTTTGATGTCCAAACGTTCTTTGACGCAACAAGATATTGAGACAAGCCCAAACTAATCAGGAGAGCAAAATGGCAATACTGGTAAAAGGACAGATCACGATAACCAAAGGTTTCGATACGTGGCAAAAAATGGTCTATGAACAGGACGGGAAGTTAGAACAGCATGGGATCAAGTTTCTTTTTGCAGGAACCGAAAAAGAGAATCCAGATCAACTCCACCTCGTCATGATGTTCCCGAACATGGAGGCGATCCAAACCTTTAGAAACGATGAAGAACTTACTGAAAAACGCAGAGAGGCTGGGGCGGTAATTGAAAGTGGTGTGATGACGCTGATTTCAGACGATTACTTCACCAATTATCCAGATGCCTTTGTTAAAAATTAGGCACCCCAGAAAAAGCAGAAGTTTTTATGGTGTTAGTGGGGTTTTGGGAGTTAATTTGGGAGTTAATTTGGGATTGAAAAGATAAAGCGTGCCGACACTGATAAGTCTCTTGAGGTGTTTGCCGATTAACTTTGCTGTACAAGCATAAAGCCCATTTAAAAAGTTAACCTTGTTGCTTACTTACTCGGGGAATAGGAAATCCCATACTCGACGCTAGGCATCGACGCGCACCCTGATAACAACAAGATGCAAGTTATCGCTAGGAATCAGTTCTTCATATAAAAATCACAGGCCGGGCAGATTAAGAACCGAAGAGAGCGATAGAGGTTATAGAGAAAAATGATGAACTGCAAGAGCCAGTCATGCCTATCGTCAACATGGCGACCGCCAATGGCTCTGGTCTTGGTGACGGCATCGCTATCCTTGTGCAGAGCCGCGGATTTAATCTCGCTTCAGAGGACGTCTGTGCTCATCAGGACTTCATGGCTAAGGACAGTGACTTGATAGACCTCGAGTTTGCGATGATTAGTGGTGGGAGTTGACCAACAGTGTGTGGCGTGCTGACCTTATGATGACCATACGAAAAATAGGTGCCGTCACTACATTCCATACTATGTGACCAAGCGCCGCCCCCGCGTTTTGCCCCCGTACTCGTCTGTGTGGGAATCCCAGCGTTGGCGTCAATTCCCGGCCACCCTTGATGGTCATGTACACCCGCCGACTACCGCCTCGAATCTGCGGAATTAGCGAAAACTTATAAACCAGAACCCATGCGTATAGATAGCTATGTGGGAGTCTTGGGTTGAAGGCAGGCCCTGAGACAGGTGTGGAGACTACGCTACATGACGCTAAGCGTACTACCGCTTCTTATATCGCGATGTTCATCACGAATGCAGAGACGGCGGATCGTGTTTTGAATTACGCACTATCCGGCATTATGTCGCGGTATGGGTTGCATGAGTTTCCCTATGCGAAGATTCACGCTTTGGTAAAGTGGAACCACAAGCTGAATGAGATAGTGGAGTAAACAAACAGAGGGGATCAAATGACCGGCCTTGAGTATGAGTGGATACTTTTCGCGACCGTCGTTTTGGTTGTGATCCTGTACCGATGGTTCAAACGAAGATGAGAGGAATCAGATGATTAACAAGTGTAATCCCGCGTCTGAAGCAATTGACGCCGCATTATGGAATCTTCACAAGACTCAATGCCTGACCCATCCCGTTTCCTTAGGCGATGACATGAGCGAGGAAGAGCATCAATCTGATGCTACAGCCGACATTGCACACGCGATGCTCAGTTACTTGGCTAATGGGACCTGCGGGGATTGTTTGCAGTCGCTGACGGATTACGGCGGCAAACATGGCGATCATTACGACGCCATGTTGATGGAGTTTTTTGAGCAGGTAGCCGATGAAATAATTAGGCGAAGTGATGAAAAGCCTGATCCGCTTTATACAAGGGATGATCTACTCAAGGTATTACAGGAACGTTAGCGGAGAGGATATGGGATTGACCGACAGCAACCGACTAACCCTCGATCAGTACGTGCGTATGAAGCAGAGCACAGTGGAAGCGGCATGGTCTGAGGCAAATGACATGCTCGAAGCGCTTGAAAGTTCAAATAGAAACGAGATGATGGAAAGGTAAAAGGCTGAGGACGAGTTGGAGAGACAGAGGTCTCAAATCAGATCCATCACATCGCCACAGCCTCCTATAATTCTTATCTATGAAATTCGATCCCCATAAACGCGGCGATATTGTGAGTCTGGAAGGAGAGGAGTTGGAGTTCGTCGTGTACCACGTTGGAAAAGATAAGTTAGGCGTCTTCCCTCGTTACAAGGTGGATGATGTTGATGACAGACGATGGAACGAGAAAGAACTCGACTGGGAGGTCATCGGCAAAAGACCCTTGACGCTGCCTGAATGGTACAACCCCGCGGCGCGCTTTGATAACGAAGAGGCAATCGTAAAGTATGGAGTGACGTTTCGACAGCAGGTGAACTATGATCAAGTCTTGGAAGTGATTCACTCTGTGGGCGATGCTCCACCCGAAATCGGGGATTGGGTATTAGTCGATGAGGAAGAACACGGCCTAATTAGCGGTGTCGTCGATGGCTTGCAAGGCACCTGTTTATCAATACATTTTACACATCATAAATGCGCAGCTACTACCGGGCACTGGGACGGAGACGTAGACTCGGCTGATATCCTCCTTACTGACTCTACTTATCGCGGCTCTTATGAAAAGTGCAATTGTTTGCATGATTAAGGAGAGCGTCTCAAATGGAGTCAGAATAGATGACAGTAATTGCTCATGAGCCGCAGCCCGGCGGATTGGGCGCTGTTATCACCGGTGTCAATCTTACTCAACCCCTGAATAAGCAAGTAATCAGCGAGATAAAACAAATATTATGGAAATTCCACTTAGTTATCTTTAGAGATCAAAAGATCACTCCAGATCAGCAGATCAGATTTGGTAAATATTTTGGGCCGGTAGTAAAACATCCATACATCAGAGGATTAGAAGGTTATCCAGAGATTATGGTCGTGGAAAAAAAAGAGACCGATAAACATAATTTTGCGGGTGCTTGGCACACAGATACGAGTTACCAGGAAGTACCCGCTCTGGCGTCGATATTGTATGCACGCGAAATTCCTCCCTCGAATCTAGGGAATACGCTTTTTTGTAACTTAGTCGCTGCGTATGAGGCTTTAAGTGAACCTCTCAAAGAGTTCCTGATTAATCTGAGTGCGATCCATAGTTTCACGGGTCGCTCGATGACAGGTCGTGAGCAAGATCTTGGATACGGGCAACTTGCAAAAAATAGAACTGAGCAGAACAAGGTATTGCAACCGGTTATTCGGCGTCATCCGATATCACTCAGGGATTCTTTATATATTAATCCAATGTTTACGGAATCCATTCAGGCCTTGACGGCTGAAGAGAGTGATTTAATTCTTGACTACCTCTTTCAGCATTCTACGAAGTCCGAGTTTGTCTTTCGTCTGAGTTGGGCCCCCGATACCCTTGTGGTATGGGATAACCTTACTACCATGCATAATCCTATCAATGACTACGACGGCTATTATCGACTTATGCACCGAGTAGTGGTCGCAGGTAGTGAACAATCCGGTATGCGCCTTTAGAAGTGTGCTCACTAACGGCGGCACCAAGCAGGCCATGGTGAAAAATAGAAGCGTTTACCGTATTAGTTGATCCTGGACTGAGGCACGGAGCGACTCTTTTTGTCTTAATCGGTAGTGGTGCCTGGGGTATTTTTGCGATTACTGTTTGCGGCCTGGAAGAAAAGCTCCCTCCTCGGCACCAGATACCGAAGCCGTTGAGGGGTAAAAAATTAATTGCGCGGGTGGTTTTGGGTATCGCAATTGAAATATCTCAAGTGCACAGGAAGCGCCAGCGCTGAAGAAGGAAAAATTGGGCTATAGGTATTAGACAAAGTGTCGAAAAGTTCGAAGAAAATATTAGCAATCATGATTGCAATGATCGCCTCCAAATCCGCTCTTGCCGCCGGTGGCAATTGGTTGATTGAGGAAGTAGGTCAGGTGCCCGTCTACAAAGAGAATGCCGAGAATCCCTGGGTGAATTTAGTTCTTTTTCCTGGAGGGAAAGGCTGGTGGGGGAATCTAGCCTCCCAAAACTTTTTGATTCGACAGATGTCGTCGTTGGTTAACGCCGGTGCGAATGTTTACATTTTCCCAAATCCTTCGAGAAAAAAAATTTCATTTAAATATCGAATCTCTCAAGAACATGCGAAAAGAATTGAAGCTTTGGTGCGCAAAATAAGCACCCGTAATGAACTGCCCGTGATTTTGGTCGGCTTTAGCCGTGGGGCGGTTTCAGTTGCAAAATATGAGACAACTTATCCAGGAGAGATAGATGGTATCGCATTGCTTTCCGCAATTTATAAAAGCGACATTACCCGGCGAAACAAGTTCGCAATGGAGGCCATAATCGGAAGCCAGATTCATTCTCGTCTATTGGTTTTGCACCATGAACAAGATCAGTGCAAAGTAACTTGGCCGTCTAGCGCAAAAAAATTCTTTGATACATTGGAAGAGGGTGTCAAAACTCTTGTTTTTCTTTCTGGAGGAAGGCCCACGGGCCGACAGTGCGGACCGTTACATTTCCACGGGTTTCAAGGTGTAGAAAAAACCGCTGTAAAAGCGTTGATTGATTGGGCACGAGTCGACTAGATACGTCAATGAATAGATAAAACCTCGCAGGAGATACCGGGAAGTAAGAATATGGAAAATCAAGAAGAGAACGAAGATGATTTCGCAAAAATGTTTTACGCAAATATCTCAGATTACCTACGTAACGTTCATAGATTAGAGGTAAAAGACGTAAGTCAAAGAGGTACGGGGGCATATCAACTGCTGGTAGAGTTTGAAGATCAGGTTATTTCGATTCAAGTGGCTCGTGATAAAAACAGCGAACAAGCGCGGGCTGAGTCGGATCAAGGAAAGGAGACGAGTAATTAATTTCGTTACCGACGTGCTGCCATTGTCAGCATATTGAAAAAGCGGTACCCACCCCCGTTCTTGTTTGGCAAGTCTTCATTAGGATGTAAATACATGCCTGACTCCCAATGCTTCTGTATCGGTGTCCTTGAGAGCGAATATCTTCTTCTAAAATAGTTTTGGAGTAATAAATTTATGTCAATCGCAGGCCGGCAAACTTTGGTAGACGAAGACTTTGAAGTACCTAAAGGTTTGCTTAAGGAAAAGTTCAGGCTGCGTATGTTGACTATCCACGATTTGGTCAAAGACTATGATGCAGTTATGTCCAGCGTGGAACATCTTAAAGAAACCTATAGCGCCATTTGGGGTTCAGATTGGCCTGAGGGCTTGACCTTGGAGGAAGACCTTATTGACCTTGGATGGCACCAGAGGGAATTTACCCTTCGAAATTCATTTGCCTTTACGGTTTTGTCTCCGGATGAGTCTGCATGCCTTGGCTGTGTTTACATTAACCCATGCTCCAAAACCGGATATGACGCGGAAGTTTCAATGTGGGTACGAACATCAGAACTGGTCAATAACTTGGATTCTGAACTCTATAGTTGTGTCAAGAAATGGATCGATGAAGCATGGCCATTTTCCAGGCCTGCTTATCCGGGAAGAAAAATTACGATTGAAGACTGGGAAAAGACTAAGTAAATGAACCTCAGTTCAGCGCATTTTCAGCACACTAAAAGCGGAAATAGGTATTTCCAGCAACTGCAGAAGGGGAATAAAAAAATCGCTGGCGCCGCTGAAGTAATGGCCTAGATTTCAAGAACCTTGGAGTGATCAGGCTTCACTCACTCACATTAGATTCCCTTCAGCACTAAGCGTATCATTTCAGGATGAAGCACATCTCTATACTGTCGGCTAGTCAAAATTTAGCCGGCTACTGATAGTGAAACACCTCTACAGATTCTTCTGTCTGTTTATTCTCAGTGGGATCAGTCATGCGGGAAACTACTTCAACACGAATTAGCAAGGAATCGCAATTAATGGCTACGACCCGGTTGCCTACTTTGATTTGAAAATGCCGGTACGGGGAACGAAGGCCCATCAAACGAATTGGCAAGGCGTGACGTGGTACTTCTCAAACGAGAAGCACAAAGAGACGTTTCTATCGGACCCTGAAAGATTCGCACCAAAGTTTGGTGGGTGGTGTGCAATGGCAATGACCGGGGGTCAAGTGGTAGAGGTAGATTTTGAGAATGGTTGGACTGTCGACGTATCGGGGCTTTACTTCAACGTGAACAAGGACGTGAGATTAAGGTGGTTGCGGGGATACAATCGCAACGTCAGAAAAGGCAATGAGACCTGGCCCGATACCCGGCGGGCAATCGAGGAAGGCAGTACAACTATTCATCGGCGAGCACGGATGCCCACTTACTATAACGAGTAGAAAATCGTTAAAAAAGTACAAAAAATTTAAACAAAACAGAGAGAAACCCCATGTCCTTACTCAACCAAACTGCCCCTGACTTCACCTTGATCAACAGTAAGCAAGAAGAGGTAAGGCTTTCCGAATATATAGGGAAGAAAATCGTTTTAGCGTTTTATCCCGCTGCATTTAGCGGCATTTGTGACCAGGAGATGTGCGTCTTTGAAGAGCGACTAGATCAGCTCAACACTGCCCAAGCCCACGTTTTTGGTATCAGCCCCGACAGTCCGTTCGCCAATGCAAAATTTGCAGAGGTCAACGGGATCTCTTTTCCGCTCCTCTCGGATCTGCATCTGCAAGTCACCCATCAGTATGAAGTAAAGTTTGAAAACTTTGCTTTTATCGAAGGATATACGGCGTGTAACCGAGCTGTGTTTGTAATTGGGGAAGACGGAACCGTCGTCTATGAGTGGATCGCCGAGCATCCAGGTATAGAGCCCGATTATGACGAGGTGATTGCCGCGCTCTGACGCAAGGAAAGAGATTGCTAGGGCCGCTAAAGTCATGGCGCAGTTTTCAAGGGATATGGACTAACCCCTATGAGTAACCGTGACAAACAAATGCTTTGGGTTACAGGGGTTGGGCTGGCGATAGTCGGGTTGTTGTATTTGTTCTGATGCTTGGGGCGGGCTGACGCACTTCAAAGCATCAGTAGCAGGTTGTAAACCGATAGCCTTGCATCCTGCGGCCTAGACCACACGCATTTCACCACTGTCACGGCTAACCCCTGCTAAATGTGACGGAGACCACACTTACGATATTGTGGCGAGTTCCATTCAGGACATAAATGTAATAACCTCTTAACTCGCGAGTGACTGTTCCCTAACCACGCGGTTCATAGAGCGCCTCTCTAAGCAACAGCTTGCACCTCACCCACATTGACTCCTGTCTCTAGCACAAGAATTAGATTCCCCTCAGCAGTAGGCGTATTATTTGGAAATGAATCGCATTCTTATTCTGTTGGCTAGTTTGTTTGTGGCCGCCTTAATCGACGACGGCGCTGCGTGAAGAAGGTCTCAATTTTTGTGGATGTCCAGAATATCTACTACACAACGCGAT
>CAJWGQ010000032.1 GCA_913041025.1 uncultured Gammaproteobacteria bacterium
TTCTTACCGTCAGCTTGCCAAGACAGGCGCTGAAATTCAGCGAATGCTAGACGGGAGGGATATGGAGAGATTTGCTTCTATTTGTGCGGAAGTAGAGGAATTTGATGTTCGCCTGCTGTTTGGGTTTGAAGATAAGCAAGTCAAGGTGGTTGGGACGATAAGAGGATCTGTGACCCTCGATTGCTCGCGCTGTAATTTGCCGGTTGATAGCGAGCTTTCCGTATCAATAGACGCGTTGGTGTTTGAATCAGAGGATCGGTTGCAGGGTTGGTTGGATCAAGACAACGATTTAATGGACAAGGAAGTCGTTGTAAGTGGGCCGTCCTTGAATTTGATCGATTTGGTCGAGGATGAGTTGATCCTAGGGTTGCCCAGGGCTATTTGTCCGCAATGTAAGTCTGATAATGAGGAAAATTACGTGTATAGTTCTGGCCCGAAAGTAGTAAACAAAAGTCCGTTTGCGGGATTGTCTGACTTAAGCTCGAGTTAGTCGGCGAGAATGTTCTAGGAGAAATTGATGGCGGTTCAAAAAAGTAAAGTTACTCGGTCACGTAGAGGCCAAAGAAGATCACACGATAAACTAGGTAAGCCGGCTTTATCGATCGACGAAACCACAGGAGAAACTCACTTGAGACATCATGTTTCACCCGATGGATTCTACCGTGGTAAGCAAGTGATGAAAGACAAAGAGTAACTGGCTTACCGTTCAAAAAGGAAAAGATTGGATGATCTCTGCAGCAGTATTCCCTGGTCAGGGTTCCCAGAAAGTGGGAATGTTGAGCGAATTGTCTGAGGCTTATCCTTTGATTGGAGAAACCTTCCAAAGTGCCTCAACAGTCCTCGGCTACGACCTATGGAAACTGGTTCAAGAAGGGCCAGCAGAGGAGTTAACGAAAACACAAAATACTCAACCAGCCCTATTAACTGCAAGCATTGCCTTGTGGCGAGTGTGGCAAATCGACGCCAAAGTCAAACCTGATTATCTTGCAGGACACTCTCTCGGAGAATACTCGGCGTTAGTTTGTGCTGGAGTAATCGATTTTGAAGAAGCGGTTGAGACGGTTCGAAAGAGAGGCGAGCTGATGAACGCCGCTGTGCCGAATGGCGAAGGAGGGATGGCCGCGCTGATGGGACTTGAGGATGCCGTCGTTGTCGAGTGCTGCGAAAAAGCCGAGGGAACGGTCAGTCCCGCTAATTACAATGCGCCGGGACAGGTAGTAATATCTGGAGAGGCTGGGGCCGTAGACCGGGCGATAGAAATTGCTAAAGAGCTTGGTGCCAAGCGAGCTGTTAAGTTGGAAGTTAGCGGGCCTTTTCATTCGCAATTGATGTTGAGTGCTAAAGATGAATTTTCTGCCCATCTGGACAAAGTGACCTTTAAGCAACCTTCTATTCCAGTAATTCAGAACGTGGATGCGGAGATACAGACTGATCTCGGGAGGATACGCTCAAATCTTATAGAGCAACTTACGGCGCCTGTAATGTGGACATCTATCATGATGAAGATGGTTGATGTCGGTGTTGAGAAGTTAGTCGAATGCGGTCCTGGTTCTGTATTGCGTGGTTTGGCAAAGAGAGTGTCTCGCGATCTGGACATGTTCGGTGCAGACGGCCCTGACGATATGAACCTGCTTAAGGGAAGCTAGCAGGCTACGAGAAATATGTGAAAGAACAAACTGTGTTAATCACCGGTGCGAGCAGAGGCATCGGCTTGGAAATCGCTAAATTTCTGAAGGATTTAGGCTATAGAGTCATTGGCACCTCCACGAATTCAGGAGGAGTGCAATTGATCGACCAGACGCTGGCATCACGCGGCATGGGTTTAGAGATGCAGATAGACAATGATGAGTCCGTGGCTGAGGCGTTTTCAAAAATCGGAGAGCTTGAAGAGTTACCGTGTATTTTGATTAATAACGCCGGTATAACCGCTGATAATCTAATTATGCGCATGTCTACCGAAGAATGGTCATCTGTCATTGATGCTAACGTTAATGGGCTTTACCGTGTTACGAAGCCCCTTGTTAGGCAGATGATGAAAGGTCGGTGGGGCAGGATAATTAATATAAGTTCTGTGGTGGCTCGCATGGGCAGCCCAGGACAAACCAACTATGTTGCGAGTAAGGCTGCTATTGAGGGGTTCACGAGATCCCTAGCATTGGAGTTGGCGTCAAGAAATATAACCGTGAACGCCATCGCGCCTGGCTTCATTGAAACCGACATGACCTCTGTGCTTGAGGACGATCAAAAAGAAAAAATCCTTGAAAAGATCCCCTTGGGACGCATGGGGCAGGCTAAAGAGGTTGCAGCAGCTGTGGCATTTTTGATTTCGAATGATGCGGCATACATTACGGGGCAAACATTACAAGTGAATGGGGGGCTCTATAATTCGTAGGATGCGGCGAGTGCAAAAAGATCAAAAGTCAACTTGAATTGGGTTAAGAGCGACTATATCATGCGGCCGCTCTTGTCCCCTGAAAACAAATTGGGAGGTAACTGCAACATGAGTGATGTTGAAGATAGAATTAAAAAACTAATATGCGAGCAACTTGGTGTAAAGGAAGAGGAAGTCACCAGCGAGGCGTCCTTTGTGGAAGATCTGGGTGCTGATTCTCTTGATACCGTGGAATTAGTCATGGCTCTCGAGGAAGAATTTGAGACGGAAATTCCTGACGAAGAAGCCGAAAAAATTACTACTGTGAAAGAGGCGGTTGATTATATCGTTTCCCATCAGTAGCTAAGATGTTATTACCCCTGTTCTTCTAGGGGTCGTCCTAATAAGATAGGCTTTCCAGGAATTTTGTGCGCTTTGACGAAGGAAGGCCTTGAAGCCAAGAGTTGCAGTCAAGAGCGAGAGATATTCTCGCGACTTGCTGGGTTCTTCAGCCTGCCAAAAAGTGTCGTGGATGGCTTGCGATGAAACATGATAAAACTTTGGTGTTGGTATGAGTAGGAGAGTGGTAGTAACGGGACTGGGGATGATTTCTCCTATCGGAAACGATGTTGATTCCTCTTGGAGCGCTGCGCTTGAAGGAAAGAGTGGGGTAGGCCTCAACGAGTATTTTGATACTGAAGACTATTCCGTCAAGATTTGTGCTGCCGTTAAAAATTTCGATATATCTAATTTTATTTCTCCGAAAGAAGCGCGAAGAATGGACGGTTGCATTCAATTTGGGATTGCTGCTGGAGTCCAAGCGATCGAGGATGCCAAGATAACGGAGTACGATCCTTCCCGAGTGGGCATCGCGGTCGGGTCGGGCATAGGTGGAATCAAAATGATTCAAGAGACCCATTCTGTTCTGTTGAATAGCGGGCCTCGTAAAGTCTCCCCATTTTTTATTCCAGGTAGTGTGGCAAATATGATGTCCGGGAATTTGTCCATCAAGTATGGCTTCAAAGGGCCAAATATAGCGATAGTAACCGCATGCACGACTGGCACGCACAATATCGGGTTTGGTGCGCGGATGATTCAACAGGGCGATGCCGACGTTATGGTTGTGGGAGGAGCAGAGCATGCCACGTCACCAATTACCGTTGCGGGCTTTCAGAATATGAAAGCGCTGTCTCTTCGGAACGACGAACCAGAAAAGGCTAGTCGTCCGTGGGATAAAGAAAGAGATGGTTTTGTTATAGGTGATGGCGCGGGCGTTCTTGTTCTCGAAGAGTATGAATCGGCAAAGAATCGAGGAGCGAAGATTTACGCAGAGTTGATCGGTTTTGGAATGAGTAGTGACGCATTTCACATAACCGGCCCCTCGGAGGATGGAGAAGGTGCGGTGGCAAGTATGCAAAACGCTTTGCGCGATGCAAATTTAAGTGCCTCAGAAGTCGACTATTTAAATGCACACGGAACTTCGACCCCTCTTGGCGATGTCGCAGAGACAGTGGCGATTAAAGAGGTTTTTGGTCAGGAACCAGACCTGCTTGTCAGTAGCACAAAGTCGATGGTTGGACATCTTCTTGGTGCTGCCGGCTCAGTAGAGGCTATATTTTGCATTAAAGCCATAAACGATCACATGGCGCCTCCGACGATCAATCTTGATGAGGCTGATGAAGGGTGCGACCTGGATTACGTTCCTCACACTGCGAGAGCGGCAAAGATTGATGTTGCTGTAAGCAATTCTTTTGGTTTTGGTGGAACAAACGGGACTCTCATTTTCAGAGCGGTTTAGTCATAGGATTGACTGGTTGTTCAGACGTTTTAGATTATTTTGATGCGTAAAGCTGCAACTTTGCTTCTTCTCGCTGGTTCACTGATTGTGGCCGCTTTAATCGCTTTTAATCAGTGGGCAAATAAAAATATCTCGTTGCCCGAAAACATTGTCTACACCCTTGAACCAGGTAGAGCTCTCTCTCAGATCTCTTCCGAATTGATTGATCTTGGCGTAAATGTTGATCCGAATCTCTTCTATATGCTTGCGAAGTTCGAGGGAGTTGAACGCAGTTTACGAGCAGGCACATACGATTTGCCGGTCTCATTTACTCCGAAGCAGCTAATTCGGATGTTTGCTCTGGGCGAAGTCAAGCTATACGACTTTCGTATCAATGAGGGTTGGAGTTATAGAGATTTAGTGAAGGAGCTATCCCAAAATCCAAACATAACGCATACGTTGAAGCTCTACTCAATTGAGGAGAATGTAAAGCGACTTGGAGTTGCGTACCCGTTCCTTGAAGGCGTATTTTTCCCTGACACGTACTCTTTTGAAAATGGGACACAGGATATTGAAATACTCAGGCGATCATACAAAAAAATGCAACAGTACTTGGAGCAGTTAAGCTCCACTGGTAGAAACTTGGATCACTCCACAGTCGATCTATTGACTCTGGCTTCATTAATTGAAAAGGAAACGGGTTTGGATGAAGATCGACCATTAGTAAGTCAGGTGTTTCACGAAAGATTAAGAAAAAAAATGCGGTTGCAAACAGACCCCTCGGTTATTTTCGCGCTTGGTGATAAGTTTGATGGAAACTTAACGCGCAAGCACCTTAGATTAGATTCGCCCTATAATACCTATCGAAGGAAAGGGTTGCCGCCTAGCCCCATTGCCTACCCTTCAGAAGCGTCGCTAACCGCGGCGGTTAATCCAGCAAGTACGGATTATCTTTACTTTGTCGCGAGAGGTGATGGATCCAGTCAGTTTTCGAAGACACTAAGGGAACATAATAGAGCCGTGCGCAAGTATCAATTAAGGCGTGGGAAGGACTGACACATGAGAGGGCGATTCATCACTTTAGAAGGGGTAGAAGGTTCGGGGAAAACGACGAATCTAGAATATCTTTGTGAAACTTTAAAGGAAAAAAACGTCTCTTTCATAAAGACTAGAGAGCCAGGAGGAACCGAGTTAGCAGAAGCTATCCGGGAAGCGATGCTCGCTAATTGGCAAGAAGAAATAACTGGTTTGACCGAAGTGCTGCTGGTTTTTGCGGCCAGAGAGCAACATCTCCAGAACGTGATTAGACCAAATCTCGAAAGGGGCACATGGGTAGTTTGTGATCGTTTTACTGATGCAACCTTTGCCTACCAGGGAGAGGCTCGAGGTGTAGACACTGAGATCATAGAGAAACTAGAGCAGTGGGTGCAAATCGACGTATACCCAGATATAACGTTTTTCTTAGACTTGCCACCGGAAGAGTCGGAATCTCGAATAGCAGGCAGGGAAAAAGATCGCATGGAGTCTGAAAACCGAGATTTTTTTGAAAAGGTACGATCAGGTTATATTAAACGCGCGGAGGGACATAAGCGTTATCGTATCCTTGACGCGTCAAGACCTCTTGAAGAGGTTGTTGCCGACCTAAGGAATCAGCTAGTGAATTTCGTTCAGGAAAATTCCTAATGGCAGAAGAGAAAAACGTTGAAGTCTACCCTTGGAACATTGGCGTTCTGAACCAACTTAAGGAACTAAAAGCAAAGAACCAAATTCCTCATGCCATCGCTCTGGTCAGCCGCCTAGGATGGGGTGAAGATCAGTTATTGAGGATTGTCTGTGGTCATCTGATTGGCTTTGATAGGGGTTTTGATGTTAGCGAGCATGCGACTGGTAATTTACATTGGTTGGCACCGGAAGGAGCGGTCATTAAAGTAGACCAAGTACGTGATGCCATTTCCTTTGCTTACAAAACCAATCAAAGTGAGCATTTCAAGGTCATCGCGATTTCCGAGGCTCACTTACTTAATACCAACGCTGCTAACGCGCTCTTGAAAATTGTAGAAGAGCCACCGCCGGGGACTATTATCGTTATGCAAACCACAAGATGGGGTGATCTGCCAGTAACGTTAAGAAGTCGATTGCAAAGGTTCTCAATAAACTTTTCTGCAAGCGAAACGGTTGATTGGTTAGAGGGGGCTGGCGTCAAATTGACAAAACCCCAGTTGGCCGAGATTGGCTATTCCCCGTTGCACGGAAAAAACTTCGAAGCCTATGGTTTCAGTCCCTCTTTGGAAATATTAAATCGAGGAAATAGTGCCGAGTTAATCGATAACATAATCAACGCTGATCCCGTCCTGTGGTTGAGCAACTGGTACAGATTTATCCTAACAAGGCTATCCCAGTCTCCTGATGGGAAATTGAATCGGGAGCTAAAGAGTCTATTCGAATTTTGTGATGAGCTTTTGTTCTTTCGCAAACAAATCGCTACATCAAACTCGGCCAATAAGCGCTTATTGTTGGAACGGTTGATAATTACTTGGAGAGCGGAGAAACTCGATTCGCTCTCGCGGTTTGCTCAATAAGGTTCCTGGAGTGTTTGTCGATTCTCATTGTCACCTAAACTATCTCGATAACCCAGAGGATAAGATAGTTGCCGCCAGAGAGTCTGGAGTAGAAGCGATCTTGTGCATAGGCGTTGAACAGGATCGGATTGCAGAAGTAGTTGGTCTAGCGACCCGGTTCCCTCGAGTCTGGTGTAGCGTTGGGGAACACCCTGACTCTGCTGAAGGGGCCCCTGATTGGGTAAGAGATTTTATAGATCACCCCAAAGTGGTGGCGATCGGCGAGACTGGTTTGGATTACTTCCGGCAAGAGGGTAAGGCAAACCGGACCGCGCAAATGTCTAGTTTTGATTCTCAGTTACAGATAGCAAATGAAACTGGACTTCCGATAGTCGTTCACACGCGATCTGCCGAAAAAGACACGATCGATCTCATAAAGAATCATCCCGGTGTTACGGGCGTGTTGCATTGCTTTACGGAATCCTGGGAGATGGCCAAGATTGCTTTGGATTTCGGCTTTTACATATCTATCTCCGGCATTGTGACTTTCAAAAACGCCGAGCAGGTAAAAGATGTCGCAAAACGTGTCCCGGATGACCGTTTATTAATCGAGACGGACGCACCCTGGTTGGCGCCTGTCCCGCGAAGAGGAAAACCAAACGAGCCTGCATATGTGGTTCATACAGCGGAATACGTGGCGTCGTTGAGAGGTCAATCGGCTCATTCTATAGGTGATATAACAAGCAACAACTTTTTTGATCTGTTTAGTAAAATCGATCACAAGGTTCTGTGAAAAAAATCCAAAATCATCTGGAAGCGGTGTATTGACGCATGGGGTTCTTGTATTGAGTGCTTAGAGCCCGGATACAGCATCAGTTCAAACTTTTTATTCAGGCGTTGTAATTCGCTAATGATCATCGTGCTATGGGTAAGCAATACATTGTCATCGGCCATGCCATGCATCAGCAGCAATGGAGCTTCCAGTTTGGATAAATGCGTCAGCACGTTCCCCTCTTCGTAACCCTGATCATTTTCCTGTGGGTTACTCATGTACCTTTCTGTGTAATGTGTGTCATAAAGTCGCCAGTCGCAAACTGGGGCAACAGAGACTCCTGATTTAAAATGTTCACCGGCCTTGGTTAGGCACATGAGAGTCATGTAGCCGCCATAGCTGTGGCCATATATACCAACACGGTCTTTTGCAGCCCATTGATGTTCTTCGAGAATCGTTAGGCCGAGTATTTGGTCGACTACCTCTTGTTGACCCATTTTTTGATAAATTTTAGATTCAAATTCTATACCCCGATTTGATGAACCGCGGTTATCTAACTCAAGTACTCCAAAACCTTCGTGCGCAAAAAGTTGTAACAGATACGGGCCCCATTCATTCTTCACTTTTTGGGCGCCAGGCCCGCCGTAGACGTAGTTAATAATGGGGTGGTTCTCAGTAATGATTTTCGGAGGAGTCAGTCGATAATACAGCTTGGTCCCATCTTCTGAGTCGATGCTGCTGATAATTGGTTTGCTGTGTGAATTTTTAAAAGGATAGTAGGGGTGTCCTTTTTCTAAAATCTCTTGACGAACCACCACCTCTTCACTGTGGTCGGAAAGAGAGCAAAACTTGATTGTTGGTAAAGATTCTGAGTTGGAGAAACAGTCGATCAGTTTGTCTGATTTCACATTCAAAAAACAGTTATGCCAGCCTTTTTGGCTAGTTAGCTGAGTCCAGTTAGAGCCGTCGAGGTGGATTCTGAATAGGTGATTTTCCGCAGGGTTTTCATCCCAACCCATCCCATATAGTTCATTACCTTTTACGGCTAATAGATCGTTCAAATGATTAGGCGCTTTTAGTTCTTTGTATACGCTATTTTGATCTTTCGGGATGAATATTGGCTTGCGTGTGCCGGACTTCTCTGTCGAGTAAACGATATCACCTTGTTCAGTGATCTGAAGATCGTTCGTCAAATTGATCCAGTAGTTGGAGGATTCTTCATAAACTATTGACCAAGAAAGCTGGTCTTCGTTTAGTTTCTTAATGGCTAATCTATTTTGAGAGCGGTTCTGCTCGATGATGAACAGGCCGTGTTTTGAATACAGAACTCTTCCCAGGTAATCGTCACTTACTCGGGAACTCCAAATCTCTTTGCTCGTTTTTGTTTTTAGATTGTAGAGAACCACTTGAGTTATTGGGTTTTGCTCTCCAGAAAAAGGGTAGCGTTGTGCTACTTGATGAGCTGTCCCCGCGCTAATCTCGAGTCGATAACTCACCGGAACAGGCGATTCATCGACTCTACAAAACGCGATTTGATTTTCATCGTCAGACCACCAGTGACCTTCGAAGCGATGCATTTCTTCTGCGGCTAAAAAATCGGGCAGGCCATTGGTTATTAGAGGGTCTTTTTCTTGAGTGATCGGTTCGCTGGACTCTTCGCCCACGACTTGAAAGTGAAGATTGTTTTCCTTTACGAAACTGATAAAGCGCCCTTGAGGGGATAATTTGACGGCAGAAATACCGTTTTCTGGAGAGAGTAATTTCCAATCAGGCGCCTCTGGCTTAGTAATATCAACCGAGTAGACCCAACCATTGACTGGAATAATCAACGCGCTGCCACTTGGGTGCCAATGATAGTCGTTGATCCCAGAGGTAAACTGGCGTTTTCTTTCTCTCTCATCCTTGTCGAATTTGGATTCCGAGGCGGCGTGGCTCTTTGTTGGTGCGCCGAACCACTCATGCGTTGTATGGTCTGCTAAATCGAAGCGCCAGATAGACAGATCGTCTGGGTTTCTCGTGCTCTTTGCTAGAAAGGTAATACAGGAGTCATCTGGCGCAAATTTGAAATGAGTTGCGGAGTCGGGCTTCAAGTTGTTTTTGAATAACGAATCGACTGATAGTTTGGTCTCTTTAGGTCTAGACATGTGACGCTAGTGCTCCTTCGCTATTGACTCAAAGGCATCTCTTGTAAGATTTTCTAGGCCGTCTTCGAGAACTCTGACATTGTCTTCGATTCGAATGCCACCATAAGAGAGGAGTTGTTCAATAGCTGACCAATTAACAGGTGCTTTTTTTTCTCTGAGCTGCTGGAGCAGACTTGGGATAAAGTAGATTCCAGGTTCGATTGTGAATACTTGATTCTCTTCGATGGGCCTGGTGAAACGCAGCGAACTGTAATTGCTAGGGGGATTAAGTGTCTCACCGCTGACGCTGATTTGAAGTCCCCCCACATCGTGTACTTGGATTCCTAGCAGGTGCCCAAGCCCGTGAGGGCAGAAATACTCACTTAAAGATAGGCTAAGAGCTTCGGCAAGTGAGCAATGAACCAATTCTGTTTCGACCAATAACTGTGTGAGTTGCTGGTGCATCTGCTCATGCAGTTTTAGATAATCGCCTCCGATCCGAATGCTGTTGATTAGTCGGTCCTGATGCAGTTGCATTGCATCGAGGAGCTCATTAAAGAGCGTGGCCTCGGATCTGTATGAGTAACTGCGCGTTATGTCGCTAGCGTATCCGCTGTAATTGCCTCCTGCGTCAATTAAAAGCGAATTCACCTCTGCCGGCTTGACTCTTTCCTGATGTTGATAGTGCAAGAGGCCCGCATTTTCGTTTATTCCGATTATGTTGGGATAGGGAAGATTCGATTCGTTCTGCAGTGATGCATCAAGGTAAGCGATGTGGATGTCAAACTCACTGCCTCCTGCTTCAAATGCCGCTTTCGCAGCTTTATGCCCCATGGCGCCTACAACACTGGCATTCCTCATCAGTTCAATCTCGTATTCAGTTTTAGAAGCGCGGGTAAAATGTAATCGATTGACTAGACGATCAGGATTGACGAAACCCGCAAAATCATTTTGTTCGGTTGACGATCCGATATAGGCGACCCTAAGATTTTTTAATTCAATCTGTAATTCCTTCCTAAGTACTTCTTCTTTGTCAAAGACCTTTGTTGTGAGATAGCTATCTTGTCCGCTCGGTATTTTGCCGGGGGCATGCCAGTAATCCACGGGGCGATTCATTAAGTAGGTTGGCTTTTCGCCCGGACGAATAAGCAAAAGGCTGCCTGGTGAACAGTGGTCAGGTGAGAGCCACTGAATCAGATAAGGGTTCGGCCGAAACGGAGTGGTCTGATCATCTTGAAACAAAAAATTCTCTTCCCCCGCGCTAATGATCGCCGCGTCAAAATTTTCTTGAGTTAACGCCTCGTTCCAACGAGATGTTAGCTGCGAGTAATGATCAGTCACGACAGACTCTGTTAGTTGCTCTCTCGACATTAGGTCGCCTTTTTTTGGATGAATAGCGACTGAATTCTAATTCTCTTTTTGCAAGAGACCAACAATGACCTTTGAGAACACAGCGAATTTTTGTTTTATGAGGCTATTAGTCGTGATAAATTGAGGGAGGTGAAAGAAGTTATGGAGAGACTATGGGAGCCTATGCATACGAGGCACCTTCCAATCTGAGCGATGTGATTGCTCTTTTGGATGAACACGCTAAAGAAGGAAAACGAGCTCAGATCCTTGCCGGTGGGACAGACTTACTTGTCCAAATGCGCAGCGTCGACAATGCGCCAAGGACGATTATTGATGTTAAAAGCTTGGAAGAAACCAATCGCTTAGACATTGGTGATGAGATATACATCGGGTCCGCAATACCGAGTGCTCAGCTTTACGAAAACGAAGAGCTTAAAAATTTACTTCCAGGTCTTATTGAGGCGTCTGATTTAATTGGGTCAACCCAGATCCAGGGTCGAGCCACCATGGGAGGCAATCTTTGTAATTCATCGCCGGCTGGTGACAGTATACCGGCTATGATTGCCGTTGGGGCGGTCTGCGATATCGCGGGAGCTTCGGGCAATCGGGAGTTACCTGTCGAAGATTTCGTGACCGGTGTTGGTACGAATGCTCTGTCAGATGGCGAATTATTGCTTGGGCTCAAGATCAAAAAGCCTAGCTCCAATAGCAGAGACGCTTACCTGCGTTTTATTCCCCGCACCGAAATGGATATTGCAGTTGCAGGCTGCGGCGTGAGTGTAACGATGGACGGTAATCAATGTACTGAAGCAAGAGTGGCGATAGGTGCGGTTGCGCCAACCGCGTTGTTAGTTCCAGCAGCAGCAGCAGCTTTGGTTGGAACCGAGCTCGATGAGGCAGCTTTGGCTGCGGCCGGTGAAGCATGTACAAACGCATCATCGCCAATCTCGGATAAAAGAGGAACCGTAGAATATAGAAAGAAAGTTGTAGCGGTACTGTGTCGTAGAGCGACAGCGATAGCTGCAGACCGAGTAAGGGGAGGGAAGTAATACGATGAGTAAAGTACACGTAGAGACTACGATTAACGACGAGGCAACTGAGTTTCTTTGTGAGCCTAATCAACCACTTTTGGAAGTATTAAGAGATACGCTGGGTTTGACCGGTACAAAGGAGGGCTGCTCAACCGGAGACTGCGGCGCTTGCTCCATTACGCTTGATGGCAGGTTGGTCTGTTCTTGTCTTGTCTTGGCGGTGGAAGCGCAAGGGAAGAGTGTTGGCACGATCGAAGGTGTTGCTGGTGAAGAGCTCCATCCGCTCCAACAGCAGTTTTTAGAGAATGCAGCTCTGCAATGCGGAATTTGTACGCCTGGTTTTATTGTTGCAGCAAAAGCCCTTTTAGAGAAAAACCCCGACCCTGATGAAGAAACCATTCGTTATTGGTTAGCAGGTAATCTTTGCCGTTGCACGGGTTACGACAAGATTATCAGAGCTGTTCAGGATGCTGCCAAAGATTTAGCGCACCCCGCTTGATAATTCTTGGTCGCTAAACTCGTCAACCTGGGTTCTTTATGCGTTGATTACGTTTACTCCGTTCCTAATATTGCGAGAGAAGGGGAAACGGTATCCAGTTTGGGAGTGGAGCGGTTTCCAGGCGGTAAAGGTCTTAATCAATCGATTTCTGCTTCGTTAGCTGGTGCTAAGGTCGAACATTATGGATCGGTAGGCTCTGACAGCGATTTATTGCTAAATGCCCTTCAGGGAGCTGGAGTCGATATTACTGGAGTATCGGTTACCGACCATAATTCTGGTCAAGCATTCATACAAGTCGACAGTGAAGGTAGAAACGCCATCGTGATTGAGGGCGGAGCCAATCGACAAATCACTAAACCTTTAATAGAGAAAGCTTTGGATGGCGTTGATGAAGGAGACTGGTTGTTGCTCCAAAACGAAATCAACGACCTGGAATGGATTATCAATGAGGGTGCGCGCCGAGGAGTACGGATGGCACTGAATCTTGCGCCAGTCGATTCTCGAATCAAATCTTATCCTCTCACTAAATTAGCTTTATTGATCGTGAATCGGGTAGAGGCCCAGGCCATTACTGGAGACGACCAGACTGGCGCTGCTTTGGCAAGAAGTGTTTCACTTTTGCTACCAGAGACAGTTGTGCTGCTGACAGAAGGTAAAGAGGGCTCGATATTAATCGATCCAGCAAGCCGGTTGTCTACGAAAACTGGCGCTTTTGAGATAGATGTTGTCGACGAAACCGCGGCGGGGGATTCGTTTGTCGGCTATTTCATGGCCGGATTGGTGGAAAATAAGGATTTTACCACGTCGCTTATTGAAGCAAGCGCGGCAGGTGCTCTCGCGGTGAGTGGCCGCGGGGCCGCTAGTTCCATTCCCGATCGACGAAACGTAGAGGAGTTAATACTTAAACAAAGTATTAATCAGGAAAATTCAGCCCCGTAAGTTTTGATAAATCAGAGATCGCTTGCTCTTCTCCGAGCACCTTTATGGTAGCCATACCAAGTTCCTTGGCTGGTTTCAGATTGATTCCCAGATCATCAAGGAAAGCACAATCGTTAGGTGTTACTTCTAGGGCTTGGCAAGCCAATTGATAGATGGCGGGATTTGGCTTTCTGATTCCAACGACACTCGACTCAATGATCGCATCAAATAAATCCATCACTTTGCCCACTTGATTTGCTTTTTCTGTGTTTTGATTCATCCCGGGGCCCTTGCCCGCCCTAACATTGTTTGTGATACAGGCGACTTTGTAGCTTTGCTTGCAAATCTTAAGAACTTCAACCATTCGAGGTCGTAGATCACCACTAAGTACGTTGATGACCGCTTTTCCATCGACCCTGAATCCCAACGCCTCTGATTCGTCAGCAAATAATTCATCAAAGTCATCCAAACTAATTGAGTTAGACTCGAATTGGGCCCAGGCGTTATTATCCGGATTAGTAGAATTGACCTGTCTGATAAAATCTCGAGGCGCTCCCAGTTCTTCTTCTAGTTTATTGAAGTTTTCAAATGGGCTGGTCGTGAAGACACCTCCGAAATCCCAGAGAATGGCTTGTAATTGAAGTGAACTATCCATGGTACGGTCCCCTCTTTATAAAATAAGTTGTATCAGAAAGGGACAGGCCCTCGCATCTATCCTGGTTATTTAGGCACTAAAATCTCGTTGTCCACTGTATTATAGTCTTTTTTTATTAAATTCAATTGTGGAGACGTAGGGATGGGCGAAAATATAACTATTGAAGGAAAAGATGGGTTTGAACTTGGAGCATACTTAGCTCGCCCTGAAGGAGATGTTATAGGAGGGGTGCTGGTTATTCAGGAAATATTTGGGGTGAACGGGCATATCAGAGAAGTAGCAGATGGATACGCTAATGAGGGTTACTTGGCGGTTGCCCCTAAGATTTTTGATCGGGTCGAAAAAAACATTGAACTAGGTTACGAAGAAGCGGATATGGGACGAGGTATTGAGCTTGCTTTTCAGAAGTTAGAGATGGAGACGACGTTATCTGACCTTCAGGCGGCAATAGATATGCTTAGGAATGAACAAAGCTCAATAGGTGTTGTTGGATATTGCTTTGGAGGTTTGTTGACGTGGTTATCAGCGTGCGAGTTAAATGGCGTTGATGCTGCGGCTTCTTATTATGGTGGTGGGTTAGTAAACCATGCAGATAAGCAAGCAAATTGTCCTGTGATGATGCATTTTGGTGAGCTCGACGCCCATATTCCAATGAGTGATGTAGAACAAATCAGGCAAGCCCAACCTGGCGTAGAAGTTTTTAGCTATGACGCGGATCATGGCTTTAATTGTGACCATAGAGGTAGCTATGATTCGACTGCCTCCAAACTGGCACTGAGCAGGACTCTCGAATTCTTTGCGCAACATGTCGCGGGGTAGTATTGTAGAGAAGGATAAAAATGGATGGGGAATCCTATGAAAATGAAATTAATCTTGACCGGTGTACTGTTTGCAGCCTTGAATTTTGGTGTCTCGGTAGAGGCAGTAGCAGCAGACAAAGCCAAAGCAGAGCGTGTCGACAAAAATGCTAAGGTTTGTAAGCGCTTGGCAGTTCCAGGCAGTCATATTAAAAAGCGAATCTGTAAACCCCAGCGCTATTGGGATAAATTACAGCAGGATTCTCAAAAGCTGTCACAAGAGATGAGTTCACGGTCGGGATAATCAGCCGAATAAAGGTTTTTTTGTTGTAATGCAAGCTTGACTTCTCTCGGAGCATTGTTGACCATTCTGCTCCGAGAAGAATAAGGGAGTTTGCTCGGCACTTTGCGTAAGTTTTCTGCGATTGCAGGGTTCATTTAGTAAAGCTAAAACAACAAAATTTATGAAGTCATCATTTCGTCGCTGCTTGTGTTGAGAGGCCTAGAGGCGCGTTATGGCCACAGTAGTATAGCTATTCAAAGTACGGGAGAGATTAGAGGGTCAGGTAGATTTGTGTTTATCAAAGAAATCTGGACTTTTTGTGTTAAGTCGTTCCATTAGGAAGTTGTCATGAGAAAACAAATTCAGGGATTGTCAGTGATGTTAGTTGCGTTCATGTGCTCTTTTACGAGTGCATCCTACGCTGCCACCACGCTAGACGACATTTATCAGGTTGCGGAACAGATGAACGTTGCGGCGAAAAGGTCGCAATCGAAAATCGACGCGCTAACGGAAGAGACACGGTTGCTGCTCAATGAGTATAAGACGGTGCTCAAAGAAATCGAGGGGTTGCGAGTCTATAACCGCCAGCTGGAAAAACAGATTGCCAGCCAGGAAGAGGAGATGGCGCAGCTAACTATATCGATAGACGAGGTGACCGTCATTGAAAGACAAATCACCCCATTGATGATTCGAATGATAGATGGCGTTGAGCAATTCGTTGAACTCGATTTGCCTTTTTTGCTCAAAGAGAGAAGGGCTCGGGTCGCCCGATTGCGCGACATGATGGACCGGGCGGACGTGGCGGTCTCAGAGAAGTTTTCACAAGTTCTTAGGGCTTACCAGATCGAAAATGATTACGGACGTACATTAGAAGCATATAGCGACACTATTTCGATTGCTGGTGTTGATCGTAAAGTGGACGTTCTAAAAGTGGGTCGAATCTCACTTATGTATCAAACGGGAGATGGAGAAGAGTCTGGTCGCTACAACCCTGAAATAGATGCATGGGAAGAAATAGATGATTCTTACCAGGCCTCGATTCGCCAGGGAATACGAATGGCGAGACAGCAGGCGACTACCAACTTATTCAGTATACCAGTGACAGGTGCGGAGGCAGCTCGATGAAATTAATGAAAGACAACATGACTGTTATTACGTCTGCGTTTTTGTTGCTCCTGAGTGCCTTTGGTGTAGCACAGGAAGAGCTTGCAGCCGCAGAAGGAGAGCTCATTATTAATGAAGCTAACTCTTTAGATGAGCTGCTTGATAATGTTCAGGGCCGACGAGTCGTAGAAAATAGAGAGCACACCGACAGAGAGGGCCGGTTTACGCGAGAAAAGGCGAATCAGGCACAGATGTTGAAGGATGCCGAAGCCGAAAGAAGGAGAGAGGAGCGGCGGTCAGATCGATTGGAGACTACCTTTGAGGAAAATGAGATCCGCATAGGGGACATGACCGAGCAGTTGGACAAGCGTCTGGGTAGCTTGAGAGAACTCTTTGGTGTTCTTCAGCAGGTTGCGGGAGACACTCGTGGTTTGTTCGAGGCCTCACTTATTTCTAGCCAATACGCAAATCGTGGGGAGTGGCTTGGTGAGCTTGCCGCGAAAATGGGTACGTCTAGTCAGTTAGCTACGATCGATGAGATGGAAGAGCTTTGGTTTGAGATGCAGCGAGAGATGACTGAGTCTGGCAAGATTTCAAAATATCCTGGCACAATCACCATGATGTCGGGTGAAAAGGTTAATACGGAGATTGTTCGTGTTGGTGCCTATGCATTACTCGGAGAGGGAAAATATTTGCAATGGGATGCGGATACTCAATCGATTGTTGAACTGCCTAGGCAGCCAACCGGAAGACATACGGATACCGCGGAAGAGCTTCAGGAGGCAAGTCCTGGTGAAGTGGTAGAATTTTCAGTGGATCCCACTAGAGGCTCTCTCTTGGCCTTGCTGATACAGGCGGCCACCTTTAACGAACAGGTAGGAACCTTTATGGGTGTTGCAGAGTGTTTCCTTCCATTCTGTGATGGTCAAGGCGGAACCATGGGCGCGATTATCATAATGGGTCTATTTGTCGGGCTAGCCCTATCAGGCGAAAGGCTCTATCGATTGTTTGTGATTGGCAGAAATGTCAACGCCCAGAGAGATAATCCGAATGCTAGTGACGATAATCCGTTGGGTAGGGTTTTAGGGGTATACGAAGAGAATAAAGGGGTGGATGTAGAAACCCTGGAGCTCAAGCTAGGTGAGGCAATACTCACCGAGACGCCGAGTATCACCAAGAATATTATGTTGATTCAGGTGATTTCAGTCGTTGCTCCTTTGGCGGGGCTGCTTGGTACTGTGATCGGTATGATTGAGACATTCCAAGCGATCACCTTGTTTGGTGCAGGTGATCCCAAGACCATGGCAAGCGGTATTTCGAAAGCACTGATGACAACCGTTCTAGGTCTTGTGGTGGCGATTCCGACGACACTCCTGCACGCGATTGTGAGCTCGCAGTCCAAGTCGATTATTCACATAATCGAAGAGCAGAGTGCGGGAATTATTGCCAAGCATGCAGAAGGGTCTGGTAGGCCGATCAGCTAATCTTTTGGGGAAGCAAGAATGTTTAGGGAAGCATACCTCGACATAATGCGTTTTATAGAGATGGGCGGCGATGTACTTTGGTTCATAGCGCTCATCACTTTCATTATGTGGACTTTGATATTTGAAAGAATTTGGTTCTTTCGGATGGAATATAGAGGCATGATGGAAGAGCTAATCCAATCATGGAATGGTAGAAGCGAGAGAAATTCATGGACTGCTCGCCAGATCCGAGACGGCGTGATTTCTGATGCGACAGATCGAATCAGTGGCACTCTTCCTATAATCCAAACCTGCGTTGCTTTGTGTCCTTTGTTCGGCCTTTTAGGTACCGTAACTGGCATGATTGCAGTGTTCGATGCAATGGCGACTCAAGGCGGTAACGCCCGATCTATGGCAGCGGGAGTCTCCATGGCGACTATTCCGACTATGAGCGGTATGATTGCATCGCTTTCGGGTTTGATTGCGAGCACTCTGATTAGACGGAAGGTGGAGCAGGAAACACAATTACTGGATTCTCAGATTGCGCTGGATTTGTGATTGATCTCTATATGATGTCAAAAGGGTTACTATGAGTAGACAATTAGTCAAGAGACAGGGTTCAAGTGACGAAGCGGATATCAATTTAACTCCCATGCTTGACGTGGTGTTCATTATGTTGATTTTCTTCATTGTGACGGCGACTTTTATTAAGCAGACGGGTGTCCAAGTCACTAAGCCTGATGCGGAAACGGCTGAGAAGAAGCCGACTATTTCTATGTTGATCGCCGTAAACCCTAATGGGGAAATATGGATTGACAAAAAGAGAGTAGAAACGTCTGCAGTGCGGTCACATATTGAACGCCTTCATGCCGAAAACCCGAAAGGGGGGCTGGTTATTCAGGCTGATAAAGAGTCTACGAACGAGAAATTGATGGCTGTCCTAAGCGCGGCTCGTGCTGCGGGATTGCGTGAAGTAGCCATTTCTACGGAAAGGATGTGAACTAACTATGCTGGCAAAAAGATATGGCATAAGTTTGGCTTTGGGCGCGATTGTTACTACGGTCTTGTTCTTGATCATGCAAGCCGTGATAGCGAGTGATGAAGCTAAGTTGGATGAGGGTGCTAAGGGTAAATTATTAGAATTGGTTAGGCTGGAGGATGATGAAGAAATTCAAACGAAACAGCGCAAACCGAAACCGCCACCCCCGCCAGACGAGCCTCCACCCGATATGCCCAAGCCAGAGTTCGAATCCTCAGACGTATCACAGGGCATGGATATTGGGGCGGTCGATGTTAACGTTGATCTGAATGTGGGTGGTGGAGGATTCTCTTCCGACGGAGAATACTTGCCGATTGTAAAGGTCGCCCCCGTATACCCTCGTAGAGCGCAGACCCGGGGTATAGAAGGTTATGTGGTGCTTGAGTTTATTGTCACGAAGACTGGAGCTGTGAGAAACCCCTTTGTTGTTGAGGCTAAGCCGCCCGGTATTTTTGATAGGTCGGCAATAAATGCTGCGCTTAAATTCAAATACAAACCTAAAGTGGTCAACGGCGAGCCAATCGATGTGGCGGGTGTTAGAAACCGTATAACTTTTGAATTATCGGATTAGAGAGCGGAGTTTTTATGAAGATATTGACCTCATTTACTACCTTGTTTTTTGCAATTTGTGTTGGATTGTTAGGGCCGGTGACGTTTTCAGAATTCGGGTTTGAGGGTGCTCAAGTGTTGGCAGCAGATGGTCGTTCTGCAGAGAAGAAAAAGAAAACTCGAAGGGTCCCGACTATTAGTGAATCCATATTTAAGAAATTGGGTGAAGCGCAGGAATTTATGGA
>CAJWGQ010000033.1 GCA_913041025.1 uncultured Gammaproteobacteria bacterium
CGTAAGGGTTAGTCCCTGTAGATCCAGCTAATCGTACGGTTGAGGTCGATGCATTTTGTTCATGATCTGCATGTAAAAGAAATATGCGATCCATCGCCTTTGCGATTGTAGGACTGACTTTATAGTCTTCTCCTTTCTTGGCGAACATCATGTGTAAGAAGTTTTCCGCGTAACCCAGATCCTCTCTTGGCTCAACGAAGTCTTCACCCAAGGCATTTTTGTAGCTCATGGCCGCCATCGTTGGAATTTTTGCGATAAGCTGAAGGGAGGTTTCTTTTCGATCCTCTGCATTATCGATATCCAGTGAGTTATGGAAACTGGCAGCCAAAGCTCCTGTCACGCCACACATAATGGCCATCGGGTGAGCGTCAGATTTGAAACCTTTGAAGAATTCCTTGAATTGAGAGTCAACCGCTGCCCGCGTTTTTATGTTTCCGATGAATTCGTTGAGTTCGGACTCGGATGGCAGTTCCCCGTTCAAAAGCAGGTAGCACAACTCCAGATGTTGCGATTTTTCTGCGAGCTGTTCAATTGGGTATCCTCGATGGAGAAGTATCCCTTCATCACCATCGATGAAAGTGATTTCGGAGTCACAAGCGGCAGTCGAAACGAAGCCTGGATCATAGGTGAAGTAACCCTGTCCTGTTAGCTTACCAACGTCTACAACATCAGGTCCGTTCGTAGCTTCATATATTGGTAAGTCGATTTCTTTACCATCTATGGTTAGCTTAGCTGTTTTGTCCGTCATGCGTTTCCCCCAATAGTAACTGCAGTCCCGATTCGTCTAAGTCAAACATTCCAGGCAGATTTTATCTTTTTCTCTGTTTGTTCGGCTTTTTTAAATAAGCTGTGTCAGGGCGAGCAGATTATTAGAGCGCGGCCAATGCGTCAAATACTAGTTGGCGTAATGAAGCTTTACTTTTCTTCTGTATCGTTAATGAGACTTGGTTGGGCGTACTGTCGGGCCGAATAAAAATGAGCAAAATAATGTTGATACCACACTCAAGAATTAGAGTTCTGGCTTAGGCCGGAATTAAGAAAATAAATCTCTGTTTCCTATTAGGAATATATTGGTTTTTTAATATTCCCTTGGAAACTTGATGAGATGACCATATGGTATTCCAAGTCGGCGCGTAAATTGAGAAAAATCCCTCGCAACTAGAGAAGCACGATCAAAGGTGAGCGCAACTAAAGATTATTTGGATAAAGGCGTGTTTTTTGATGAATTGATAGTTGTTTTTTGTTATTTGGTTCATAATTTAGGTGAAGAAGTTTTAGGAAACGATCTATCGTAGCTCATGCAGACGGAGGCCACGCCGCTGTCTCAATTTGAGGTGATAGTAGGAATTAGTCTATGAAATCTGATCGACCAGTGAACATTAATCCGTTAACAGATTATGGTTGGCCGTTTACCGCTTTAGTGTCAATTACTAACCGTATTTTGGGTATCGTGCTTTTTGCAGGCGTTGCATTCGGGCTCTATTTGTTAGACATGGCTTTATCCTCAGAAGAGAGCTTTGCGCAAGTCACGGCGTTAATGCAGCTAATCTACATTAAAGCGGCGGTTTTGTTTTTCATTTTTTCCCTGACGTATCATTTGGTTGCGGGAGTTAAACACTTGCTACTCGACTTTCACATTGGGGATTCGTTTGAGGCGGCTCAAATTGGCTCTGCGATCGTGGTCCTAGCCTCTTTATCAATTACGGGATTGATTGGTTTTTATCTATGGTAACTCAAGTATTAAGTTTCAGCCGAAGTGGGCTGACCGATTTTGTAACGCAACGTGTTTCGGCCTGTATTATGGCTGGGTACACGCTGATGCTTACCTGGTTTTTTTCAACTACAGAACTGACTCACTCGGTATTATTAGAGTTTTTTCTCAGTACTCCCGTGCAAATCTTTAGCACGATGACAATCTTATCAATTTTAGCTCACGCTTGGGTGGGGCTTTGGACAGTCGGAACTGACTACATTCGTAGTGCTCACCTTGGTTTTATTCCTGGGTTGGCAAATTTTTCTACCGCGATTAGATTTTTGTACCAGATCGTATGTCTGTTGGTTATGTTCATATATTTGATATGGGCTATGAAGTTAATTTGGCAGTTCTAGGAAGTAAGTATGGCGAATATTAGAAAGATGGAGTTTGATGGGCTGATTGTTGGTGGTGGCGGCTCGGGCATGCGCGCTTCCTTGCAAATTGCTCAGTCTGGCTTGAAAACAGCGGTCATCACTAAAGTCTTTCCGACTCGATCTCATACAGTGTCCGCTCAAGGTGGCATAACCTGTGCAATTGCGAGCGATGATCCAAACGATGATTGGCGTTGGCATATGTACGATACCGTAAAAGGATCGGACTATATTGGTGATCAAGATGCCATTGAGTATATGTGTTCAGAAGGTCCGCAAGCTGTATTCGAACTCGAGCACATGGGGTTACCTTTTTCTCGGACTGAGAATGGTCGAATTTATCAGAGACCTTTTGGTGGTCAATCCAAGGATTTTGGCAAGGGTGGTCAGGCAGCACGTACTTGTGCAGCAGCTGATCGAACCGGGCATGCGCTGTTACACACTCTCTATCAAGCTAACGTTAAAGCCAATACAACATTTCTTAATGAATGGTTCGCAGTTGATCTTGTTAAAAATCAGGACGGCGTAATCGTTGGTGTTATTGCCATCTGTATTGAGACAGGAGAGGTCGTTTATGTGAGCTCCAAAGCGACAGTATTGGCTACTGGCGGCGCTGGACGTATTTATGCCTCGACCACGAATGCGCTAATGAACACCGGTGACGGAACGGGCATGGCTTTGAGGGCTGGTGTGCCTATGCAGGATATGGAGATGTGGCAGTTTCATCCCACCGGTATCGCTGGCGCTGGAACACTCGTGACAGAGGGGTGCCGTGGCGAAGGCGGTTATTTGATTAATCGCGATGGAGAACGTTTTATGGAGCGATACGCTCCAACAGCCAAGGATCTGGCTGGAAGGGATGTTGTTGCGCGATCAATGATCTTAGAAATTCTTGATGGGAAAGGGTGTGATCCTGAGAACCCAGCTAACGATCACGTTTTGTTAAAGCTCGATCATCTGGGCGAAGAAGTTCTCAATAGTAAATTGCCAGGAATTTTAGAGCTATCAAGAACCTTCGCGCATGTTGATCCAGTTAAAGAACCAATACCGGTGATTCCAACTTGTCATTATATGATGGGAGGTATTGCCACCCAGGTTAGCGGTCAGGCGCTGACTCAGAGCAATGGGTCAGATCAGGAGGTGCAAGGTCTTTACGCAGCAGGCGAGGCGGCCTGTGTTTCTGTTCATGGCGCTAATCGCCTAGGAGGAAACTCATTACTGGATTTAGTGGTTTTCGGTCGTGCCGCGGGCATCCACATTGAAGAGGTTATGCGGCAAGGGGTGTCATACCGTGACGCGACCGATAGCGACATAGAGTCCTCTCTAGCGAGACTCTCGCGTTGGAATGATTCTTCCAGTGGTGAGTCAATTTCCGATTTGAAGAAAGAATTGCAAACGACAATGCAGAACAGTTTTGGCGTTTTCAGGACAGAGAAAAACATGCAAGAAGGCATCGTGAAGTTACAGGATCTTAGGCAAAGAATTGACAGTGCCCATTTGCCGGATAAGTCAGATTCTTTTAATACGGCTAGACTGGAAGCGCTAGAGTTGGATAATTTGCTCGAGGTTGCTGAGGCTACTGCTATAGCGGCTGAAGAGCGAAAGGAAAGTAGAGGCGCACATGCTCGCGACGATTATGGCGAGCGAGACGATGATAATTGGTTATGTCATTCAATGTATTTCCCGGAAGAAAAGCGAGTGGGTAAGAGAGACGTGAATTTCACTCCAAAGACTGTTGAGACTTTTGAGCCGAAGGAAAGGGTGTATTAGAGGTTTTTTATGCAAGTAAGTATTTATCGTTATAACCCCGATGTGGATGAAGTGCCTAGCATGCGTGAGATGGAGGTGGATCTTCCTGAGGGCAAGGACTTGATGGTCCTGGATGTTTTGGAACTTATGAAAAGTCAGGATTCTACCTTGAGTTATCGCCGCTCTTGCCGAGAAGGAGTATGCGGTTCTGACGGCATCAATATGAATGGCCGAAACGGTCTGGCATGCATCACGCCAGTCTCTCAGGTCGTTAAAAGAGGTAAACTGGTTTTGAGGCCCCTTCCGGGTCTCCCGGTCATTAGGGATCTGGTCGTCGATATGACCCAATTCTACAAGAACTACGAGAAGGTGACGCCTTATCTGGTAAATGATGAGCCTAGGCCTGCACAAGAGCGGTTGCAGAGCCCTGAAGACCGAGAGAAATTGGATGGGCTATACGAATGTATTTTGTGCGCTTGTTGTTCTACTTCGTGCCCATCTTTTTGGTGGAACCCCGATAAATTCATCGGCCCAGCGGGTTTACTGCAAGCGTATAGGTTTCTTGCTGATAGTCGTGATACAGCAACTGCCGAACGCCTGGCGGATTTAGATGATCCTTTCAGCGTTTTTCGGTGTCGAGGCATCATGAATTGTGTGAACGTTTGTCCGAAAGGTCTTAATCCAACGCGAGCAATCGGTAAGATTCGGACAATGTTGCTGGAGACAGGTACTTAGAGCTTGATCCTTATGAGAAATCGACTTTAGTTTCGATTTTCTTACATCTATTTTTGCCAAATATCCTATAGAATAGGCGGCGGATTGCTATGCAACCTCCTTTGGGAATGTTGTAAGCGAACAATAGATATGGGGATGCACTAGATGGCCGATAGTTTTTTTCAGAAGATGCAAAAGAGCTCTCATTTAGCGGGGCAAAGTGCGGCGTACATAGAGTCGTTGTATGAAGTGTATCTAGATGACCCTTCGGAGGTTTCGGATTACTGGCGAGAGTACTTCGAGAAATTACCCCGTGTAGATGGTGTTTTAGGTGCGGACACGCCACATACGTCGGTCGTAAAACATTTTGAGCGGCTGGGTAAAAATCGACTTAAGGCCAAACCAGAGAAGGTTGCAACAAATGTTTCGAGCGAGCATGAGTCGAAACAAATGCGTGTGCAGGACTTAATTGCGTCCTATAGATCCAGGGGTCACAAGAGGGCTGGTATAGATCCTCTTGGTATTATGGAGCGTCCTTATATGCCCAACCTCGAGTTGGGCTATCACCACTTGTCTGATGCCGATTTGGAAGAGACCTTTCAGACCGGTGGTTTTCATTATGAAGATGGCATCGCAAAATTATCCGATCTCATCGCTGCGTTAGAGTCGACCTACTGTTCGTCTATCGGCGCAGAATACATGCATATCGTAGATCCTTCAGAGCAGCAGTGGGTTCAACAAAGGTTAGAGGTCAGTCGAAGTCACCCCAATTTTTCCAGTGAACAGAAAAAGGCAATTTTAGAAAGGCTTACGGCGGCCGATGGTTTAGAGAAGTTTCTGCAAAGGCGATATCCAGGGACTAAAAGATTTGGGCTTGAAGGCGGAGAGAGCTTGATCCCTATGCTGCACGAATTGTTGCAGAGGTTGGGGTCTCATGGTGTTTTAGAGAGTGTTATTTCCATGGCTCATCGCGGCCGGTTAAATGTCTTAGTTAATATTTTGGGCAAGAATCCTGGAGACCTTTTCGATGAGTTCGAAGGAAATATCACTCAAGAGAAAGGGTCAGGCGACGTTAAGTATCATCAAGGATTTTCCACCAACGTAAATACACCTGGTGGCGAAATGCATTTAGCTTTGCATTTTAATCCGTCCCACCTAGAGATAGGTAGTCCCGTCGTGGAAGGTTCTGTGAGAGCACGACAGGATCGAAGAAGGGATTATGAGGGAGGCCTAGTTGTGCCCATCATTATCCACGGGGACGCAGCGTTTGCTGGTCAAGGCGTGGTAATGGAGACTTTTCAAATGTCTCAGACTAGAGGGTTTAAGACTGGCGGAAGCATACATATCATCATAAATAATCAGATCGGTTTTACTACCCATCGTCAGGTTGACTCGAGATCCACGGAATATTGCAGCGAGGTCGCGAAGCTCGTGCACGCGCCTATTTTGCATGTTAACGCTGACGATCCTGAGGCGGTTGTGTATGCGATTCAATTGGCCGCCGACTATCGGATGGAATTTCGAAAGGACGTAGTTATAGACTTGGTTTGTTACCGTCGTCGAGGCCACAACGAATCTGAGGAACCGATGAAGACTCAACCGTTGATGTACGAGAAGATTCGTTCCCACCCAACAACACATAGTATTTATTCTGAAAAACTGATTTCGGCAGCGGTAGTTTCCCAAGAGGAAGCGGACTCGCTAGTAGAGGGTTATCGAGAAAAATTAGAAAGCAGTGGTAATGTCGCGCTGAGCATAGTGCATGAACCCGATGAGGGCCTTTTTGTTGACTGGAGGCCTTATCTGGGACACGACTGGGATGCCCCCGGCGATACTACTTACGATGCTGCTAAATTACAGAACATTACCCATCGAATGGAGGGCTTACCTGATGGGTTTGCTGTGCATAAACAGGTACAAAAAATAATTGAAGACCGACATAAGATGGCAGCTGGCGCGATGCCGATTAACTGGGGGTTTGCCGAAGTGATGGCGTATGCCTCTCTGACTGAGGAAGGACATCCGATTCGGTTGACCGGGCAGGATGTCGGGGTCGGTACATTTTCCCATCGTCATGCAGCGCTGCATAATCAAAGGGATGGCAAGCGCATTATACCGATCAATCTTCTGCGAGAAGACATTACTTTTGATATTTACGACTCCCTGCTTTCTGAAGAAGCTGTTTTGGCTTTTGAGTATGGTTATGCGAGCACCGCTCCTGACACGATGGTTATTTGGGAGGCTCAATTTGGGGACTTCGTAAATGGGGCTCAAGTTGTTATTGATCAGTTCATTAGTTCTGGTGAGACCAAGTGGTCACGTCTTTGCGGTTTAACGATGCTTTTGCCTCACGGTATGGAAGGGGCGGGTCCTGAGCACTCCTCGGCTAGATTAGAGAGGTTTTTACAACTCTGCGCAGAACACAATATGCAGGTATGTGTGCCGAGTACTCCCGCGCAGGTTTTTCATATGCTACGACGTCAGGTGATTCGGCCCTTGAGAAAACCGCTTATTGCGTTAACTCCAAAAAGTTTGTTGCGTCATAAACGCGCTGTATCTAGTCTTTCTGATCTTTGTGAAGGTAAATTCTATAGCGTCATCGGCGAGACCGAAGCGGTTGATGATGAAAAGATAGAGCGATTAGTGCTTTGTGCTGGGAAAGTATATTACGACCTAATTCAGGCTCGAGATGAGGTGGTGGAGTCTGAGTCCGTTGCTATTGCGCGCATGGAGCAGCTTTATCCATTTCCTGAGGGAGAGTACGTGGCTGAACTGTCACGCTATCCGAAACTAAAGGAAGTTGTCTGGTGTCAAGAGGAACCCATGAATCAAGGAGCTTGGTATTCGATGCAGCATCGTCTTAGAGAGCCTTTGGTTTCGGTTGGCGATCAGATAGAGCTTTTTTACGCTGGCCGAGACGCTTTTGCTGCACCGGCTGTTGGTTATCCGAGTATTCACAATGAGCAGCAAAAACAGCTCGTGGACGATGCTTTATTTAAAAGTTTCAAGTGAGAAATAAAAACAAAAAAAGGAGTTCGGTATGGATGTAAAGGCTCCCGCTTTTCCAGAATCAATATCAGAGGGCACGGTTTCAGAGTGGCATGTTAAACAAGGCGAAAATGCCAAACGGGACGATTTGCTCGTCGATATAGAAACTGACAAGGTTGTGATTGAAGTTTTTGCACCCGAAGATGGCGTCCTCACCGAAATTGTTAAGCAAGAAGGAGAGACTGTCCTATCTGAAGAGATTATTGGTCACTTTGAAGCTGGTGCATCTGCGATTTCTGATTCTGATCCTTTGCCGGAAGTTTCGGAAGATCTTGGTGAGGAAGACTCTCCGGCAAGCCCTGCAGCGAGGAAGCTAGCTTCGGAGTCAAACGTCGATATTGCCTCCGTCGAAGGAACCGGGAAAGGGGGGCGCATAACGAAAGAAGATGTCGTCCGGACTATGTCCCGGCCTGAGAAAAAAGATAGTCCCGATCAAATAACTCCTTCTGAAGAAGAAATAGCCCTCTCGAAACCCTCTTCCAGCGAGGCTGCCGTTGATCTAAATTCCGATGAGCGGGTAGAACGCAGAGTTGCTATGACGCGAATGAGAGCGACTACAGCCAGACGATTGGTTGAAGCCCAACACAATGCTGCGATGCTTACTACTTTCAATGAAGTCGATATGTCACCAGTCATGGCGCTACGTAAGCAATATCAAGAAGAGTTTCAGGCAGCTCACAATGGAACGCGCCTAGGTTTTATGTCCTTTTTTGTGAGAGCAGCGACGGAATCATTGAAACGGTTTCCTGCGGTCAACGCGTCCATAGATGGCAATGATATTGTTTATCACGGTTATTTTGATATAGGAGTTGCTGTCTCAACAGACAGAGGACTTGTTGTACCAGTTGTTAGAGAAGCCGATGCTTTGAGCCTCGCGCAGATAGAAGATCAGATTAATGAATACGGGCAAAAGGCACGAGCCGGAAAACTTTCTCTTGAGGAACTCTCAGGAGGTACCTTCACGATATCGAATGGAGGGATCTTTGGCTCGCTAATGTCGACTCCAATTTTAAATGCGCCTCAAACTGGAGTCTTAGGGATGCATAAGATTCAGGAGCGGCCTGTGGTTGTTGATGGAGAAATAGTAATTAGGCCTATGATGTATCTTGCGCTTTCCTATGATCACAGGCTGATTGATGGCCGCGAAGCAGTCCAATTTCTAGTAGCTATCAAAGGGATGATAGAAGATCCTGCGAGAATATTGTTGGAGTTATAAGATGAAGGACAAATATCAAGTAATTGTCATTGGAGCGGGTCCTGCGGGTTACCATGCTGCGATTCGTTGTGCGCAGTTAGGTTTGAGCACGGCCTGTATCGATAAGATGGTTAGCAAAGAAGGAAAGCCTACCTTAGGAGGAACCTGCCTCAATTGGGGCTGTATTCCGTCTAAAACTCTTTTAGATGCTTCTCATAAATTTCATGAGCTTGATCATGGAATGGAACAGTTTGGCATTTCAACTGGAAAGGTCAGCATCGATATAGCGAAGATGATGGAAAATAAGGATGCAGTTGTTAGTCAGCTTACAGGGGGTGTAAGCGCTCTCTTGTCGGGCAACGGTGTCGATATCCTAGCCGGTACTGGCAAATTATTGGCGAATAAGAGAGTGCTCTTTACTGACCATGATGGCGTCGAGGTGGAGTTAGCTGGCGAAGACATCATTTTGGCGCCAGGGTCGGTGCCTGTTGAAATACCAGCGGCTCCTTTAGATGATGATCTTATTGTTGACTCTACCGGGGCATTGGAATTTAAGGCAGTACCTAAAACGCTGGGTATTATAGGCGCCGGGGTTATTGGTCTGGAGCTTGGGAGCGTATGGAGTCGACTTGGATCTAAGGTTGTGTTGATAGAAGCGCTGGATGAATTTCTGCCTGTTGCAGATCAAAGAATAGCTAGGGATGCGTTAAAAATACTAGAGGGACAGGGTCTTGACATAAAATTAGGGGCTTTGGTTACCGAAGCTAAAGCCCAAAAAAGCGGTGTTAAGGTGACCTACAAAGACTCTGATGGCGAACATCAGGCAAAGTTTGATAAGTTGATTGTGGCGGTTGGTAGGCGCCCCTATACAGAAGGCCTTTTGGCACCAGATTCAGGGGTGAATTTGGATGAGCGAGGGTTTTTATACGTGAATGATCTTTGCTCGACCGATGCTCCAAATATTTATGCGGTGGGCGATGTGGTTCGTGGACCGCAGCTGGCCCACAAGGGCATGGAAGAGGGGATAATGGTTGCCGAACGAATCGCTGGGAAGAAACCTTTAGTCAACTACGATACTGTTCCGAGTGTTGTATACACGCATCCCGAAATTGCATGGGTCGGCAAAACAGAGCAAGAATTAAAGGCGGAAGGGCAGGAGTTTGAGGTAGGTACTTTCCCCTTTGCCGCGAGTGGTCGTGCTATGGCATCGGGCGAAACCCAAGGGATCGTGAAAATCATAGCGGAAAAGTCGACTGACCGGATTTTGGGTGTTCATATATTGGGCCCTCAAGCCTCAGAGATGATTGCGCAAGCTGTGATTTCGATGGAATTTAGTGCGAGTGCTGAAGACCTAGGCTTGACCATGTTTGCACATCCAAGTTTGTCTGAATCTGTACACGAAGCTGCGTTGGCTGTAGGTGGCCACGCAATACATATGGTTAATCGAAAGAAAAAATAAGTCAAAATCTCTTGAAATATCACGATGGAGGACTGATATGAACTTACACGAGTATCAAGCGAAGGGGTTATTCGCTGAATATGGACTGCCGGTATCAGAGGGATACGCGGTAGATACTGCAGAAGAAGCCGTTGAGGCCGCAAAAAAAATAGGCGGCGATCGCTGGGTGGTTAAGGTTCAAGTCCATGCAGGCGGGCGTGGTAAAGCCGGCGGCGTTAAGCTGGTCGATTCTTTAGAAGAAGTTCGCGAGTTCGCTAATCAGTGGATTGGTAAAAACCTGGTGACTATTCAAACTGATGAAAAAGGGCAGCCTGTCAGTAAAATATTTGTAGAGAGTTGTACAGATATCGAGACTGAATTGTATTTGGGTGCGGTAATCGACCGAGGTTCTCGGCGGGTAGTGTTTATGGCGTCCACCGAAGGCGGCGTAGAGATTGAAAAGGTAGCTGAAGAGACCCCTGAGAAAATATTGAGAGTGGCGATTGACCCTTTTGTGGGCGCGCAACCTTATCAAGGGAGAGATCTGGCTTTTAGACTGGGGCTCAAAGACAAACAGATACGACAGTTCGCAGATTTATTTATGGGGTTGTCTAAGCTTTTTATGGAGTTGGACTGCTCTCTTTTGGAGATCAACCCACTAGTTATTACTTCGGAGGGGGATGTTCACTGTCTAGATGCTAAAATGAACATCGATGGAAATGCGCTATATCGACAGAAGCGTATTTCTGAGATGAATGATCCTTCACAAGAGGATGAGAGAGAGGCACAGGCAGCAGAATACAACTTAAATTATGTAGCTCTAGATGGAAATATTGGGTGTATGGTGAACGGTGCTGGACTGGCCATGGGGACCATGGACTTGGTTAAACTTCAAGGAGGAAATCCAGCTAATTTTTTAGATGTGGGCGGGGGCGCGACTAAGGAAGCAGTTGCGGAAGCCTTTAAGATTATTCTGTCAGACGAAGCAGTGAAGGCTGTTCTAATTAATATTTTTGGCGGAATTGTCAGCTGCGCGACTATAGCAGAAGGGATTATAGGAGCGGTTCAAGAGGTCGGGGTAGCTGTCCCAGTGGTTGTGCGTTTTGAAGGGAATAATTCAGAATTGGGCAAAAAGACGCTTGCCGAAAGCGGGCTAAATATTATACCGGGTGACTCTTTGGTAGATGCTGCTCAAAAAGCGGTTGCTGCGGCAGGAGGTGCTTCATGAGCATTTTAGTAGGTAAAGATACCAAAGTTATATGTCAGGGTTTTACCGGCGGGCAGGGTACGCTGCATAGCGAGGCTTCGATAGCGTACGGAACAAAAATGGTGGGAGGCGTAACTCCTGGTAAAGGCGGTTCCGAGCATTTGGGATTGCCGGTATTTGATACAGTGAGTGACGCGGTTGATAAGACCGGAGCTACTGCCTCAGTAATCTACGTGCCAGCTGGATTTTGCAAGGATTCGATTTTAGAAGCGCTAGATGCCGGCATAGAGTTGATTGTCTGTATCACCGAGGGGATTCCGACTCTCGATATGCTAGCGGTAAAGGCGCGGTTGGATGTCAGCGGCGCTAGAATGATTGGGCCTAATTGCCCTGGGATCATTACGCCAGGCGAATGTAAGATAGGCATAATGCCGGGCGATATTCATCTTCCAGGGAAGGTGGGGATAGTGTCCCGATCTGGAACCCTGACATACGAGGCGGTAAAGCAGACAACCGACAAAGGTTTCGGTCAGAGTTCCTGCGTTGGGATTGGGGGTGACCCGATTCCCGGCAGTCACTTTATAGATATCCTTTCCTTGTTTCAGGAAGATCCAAAGACTGAGGCGATTGTGATGGTGGGAGAAATAGGTGGTACGGCTGAGGAGGAAGCGGCGGCCTATATCAAGTCGAGTGTGACGAAACCTGTTGTGAGCTATATAGCGGGCGTTACAGCCCCACCAGGAAAGAGAATGGGGCATGCCGGCGCAATCATAGCGGGCGGTAAAGGCACGGCAGACGAGAAATTTGGCGCGCTGGAGGATGCTGGAGTCAAAACAGTCCGGAGTCTGGGAGAGATTGGGGACGCGTTGTCTGAGATGACAGGTTGGCCTTAGGGCATTGATGGCCAAACATTAAACTTAAAAATATAAGAATCCACAAAACATTCAAGCAGGTTTGTATTAGAAGGCATTAGAATGAGCGAAGCACAAGACACTCAAACACATAATTTTCAAACAGAAGCAAAACAGCTGCTTCAGCTGATGATCCACTCTTTGTATTCGAATAAAGAGATATTTCTTCGAGAGTTGATTTCTAATTCATCGGATGCAATCGATAAATTGAGATTTAAAGCAATTGAGGAGCCTGAGCTGATTGCCGGCGATTCGGATTATCGGATCGATATAAGCTTTGACAAGGATTCCAAAACCTTAATGGTGACCGATAACGGCATTGGTATGTCCTATGACGAAGTGATCAGCAATCTCGGAACCATTGCTAAGTCAGGTACCGCAGAGTTCTTGTCTAATTTAACCGGAGATCAACAATCTGACTCGCAGTTGATTGGACAGTTTGGCGTGGGGTTTTACAGCGTCTTTATGGTCGCGAATGAGGTTGAGGTTCTGACAAAAGGAGCTGCGGAGGGTTCTGGCGTAAGGTGGGTTTCCTCGGGAGAGGATTCCTATGAGATAGAATCCAAGGATGAACTCGAACGAGGAACGAAAATCATCCTGCACTTAAAGGACGACTGTTTGGAGTTTGCTGATGACTTCAGGCTCAGATCAATTGTCAGGAAGTATTCTGATCACATAGGGGTTCCAGTCCGGATGCCCAAGCAGAATTTTGGTCAGGACGACAGTGAAGACGATAAATCTGAAGCCGGAGAGGAAGAGTTCGAGGCTGTTAATTCCGCCCGCGCTTTATGGACTCGTTCAAGAAGCGAGGTAGAAGAAGAAGAGTACAAAGAATTCTATAAGCATATATCACATGATTTTGAAGACCCATTGGATTGGAGTCACAACAAAGTAGAAGGAAAACTAGAATATACGAGTTTGCTTTATCTACCCAAGCGAGCACCGTTTGATCTTTATAATCGCGATGCCCCGAAGGGCCTTAAGCTATATGTTCAGAGAGTCTTCATAATGGATGAAGCGGAACAGTTCCTTCCTCTATACTTGCGCTTTATAAAAGGCGTGATTGATTCTAATGATTTACCTTTGAACGTTTCGAGAGAGATACTTCAGCAAGACGAAAAGGTAGTTTCGATACGTAACGCTTTGACTAAGCGCGCACTTACCATGATGGAAAGCATGGGAAAAAAAGATTCGGAAAAGTATCAAGAATTTTATGATGAGTTTGGAGAAGTTCTGAAGGAGGGTGCTGGGGAGGATTTTGCTAATCGAGAAAGTATTTCAAAATTGCTACGTTTTGCGAGTACTAAAGGCGAAGGAGACAAGAAAGCGGTCTCTCTTGATCAATACATTGAGCGAAAAATAGATGATCAAAAAGACATTTATTACATTTGTGCCGAAACGTTTTCGGCTGCTAGTCAAAGCCCTCACTTGGAAATCTTTAAGGATAGAGATATTGAAGTACTGTTGATGTACGACCGCATTGACGAGTGGCTGATGAACTCTTTGACGGAATATGAAGAGGCCAAGTTTGTTGATGTGATGAGGGGCGATATTGTCCTTCCTGGCGAGGAAAAATCAGAAAAAGGCGCCGATTCCAAGGACGAGGAAGAAGAAGAGGCTCATCCACTCGTTGAGCGTATAAAGTCGATCTTGGGTGATAAAGTGGACGAGGTAAGGGCTTCTAAGCGTCTTACCGATTCTCCTGCTTGCTTGGTACTCAATGAAAATGCGATGGGTATTCAGATGAAAAAAATCATGGAAGCCAGCGGCCAAAGTCTCCCTGATACGAAACCGTATTTTGAGTTTAATCCAACACATCCTTTATTAGAGCGACTCGATGCTGAACAAGATGAAGATCGGTTTTCTGATATTGTGGAGCTACTTTTTGATCAGGCCAACCTGGCTGAAGGGTCCGCCTTACAGGATCCAGCACAGTATGTCTCTCGCCTGAACAAGTTATTGTTAGAGTTGTTGGACTCATAGACTCTTTAACCCATGCGCATAGCGATCGTAGGTGGCGGGAATTTTGGTACTGCTATAGGCAATATTGTTGCCGCGAACGGGCACGAGACCAGTTTGTGGATGCGCGACCCTGATCAAGTATCAGAAAGCCTAGCTCATCGAGAGAACACACGATATCTACCGGGCCATCCTCTAGACAGTCTACTGGTTCCAACAGACAATCTCGAAAACGCTGCTGCCGAAGCGGAAGTCATATTCGTGACTGTGCCTAGTTATGGGTTCAGGGACATCTGCCGCCAATTGGCGCCATATGTTAGAAAGTCGGACTTGCTGGTGAGTGGCACCAAAGGAATAGAGCCGGTTGGTTTTAGACTTATGAGTCAGCTAATTGCTGAGTATACTTCCTCTGAACACATTGGTGTTTTGAGTGGTCCAAATTTCGCGGAAGAAATTGCCGATAAACACTTTACCGGTAGTGTTCTCGCTAGTGAGAGTGCGCAGGTAAGATTAAAGGTTCAGGAAGTAATGCGCAGTGAAACTTTTCGTGTGTACCCTAGCCAAGATATTTTTGGAGTAGAGCTCGGAGGAGCGTTAAAAAATATATACGCGATTGTTTGTGGAATGGCGGTTGGACTAAACGTCGGTCAAAATACAATCGGGATGATCATCACACGCTCTTTAGCGGAGATGAGTCGGTTCGCTGTTTCGATGGGGGCGAACCCCTATACCTTTTTAGGACTCTCTGGTGTTGGTGATTTATTGGTGACCTGTACGTCTCCTCTGAGTAGGAATTATCAGCTCGGTCTAAAAATTGCGCAGGGCCAAACCTTTGAGGAAGCCTCTGACGACCTAGGTAAGTTGGCTGAAGGAGCGAATACCTTAGAGCAGGTTTTTCAAAAGAGTAAAGAGCTGGAGGTATACATGCCTTTGGCACACGGGCTTTATCAAATTCTATTTTCCAATCAAGAAACAAACCTAATATTTAAAGCGCTGATGGAGAGGCAGGAGGAAAGTGATGTGGAATTTGCTGACCCAACCTATTGGCAGGGCGACCCTTAACACTTGAATAATACTTGTCTTTCGGTAATTGAGCGGGTCCATTCAATGTTTTTGGATTCGGCCATCGTCTACGGGCATGGCACCGACAACGCTTGGGACGAGGCTGTTTATTTGGTGACAAGTCTTTCTGGGTTTCCGGACAGCGATCAATCTGTGGATTTAGAAATTTCACAAGAGATTGAGAGAAAAATTATTGATTACGCCGAAAGGCGGATTGAAGAGCGAGTCCCGCTTGCGTACTTGCTTGGTTTTTGTCAGTACGCGGGACATCGATTCCTTATTAGTGAAGGAGTGGTGATACCTCGATCCCCGATTGGACTGTTGGTCGCGGAGGGCCATCTTAAATCATGGGTGGGGAAAGGAGTCAGGAGGATTTTAGACCTGTGTACCGGTAGTGGATGTTTGGGGATATTAGCAGCGCATGAATATCCAGAAGCGGAAGTGGTGTTAGTGGATAAAGAGCTCTTGGCCGTTGACCTGGCAAAGAAAAACGTGCGGCAGCATGATCTACAAAGCCGCGTATCGGTGGCAAGAATGGATGTGACATCAGAAACGCTTGGTAATCTGGGCGAGTTCGACTTGATCGTGTGCAATCCTCCTTACGTAGATGAAATAGATATGAGGTCCTTACCAGAAGAATTTTCGAAAGAACCTGCGATAGGGCTAGATGGTGGTGTCGATGGGATGGATATAATTAGCCACGTGATACGTCATTGTAGAAAGCACTTAAATGAGACCGGTTATTTAATTTGTGAGGTAGGTGGAAGCGCTTCGGCGTTCAACAGCGCTTTTTCTGCCTACGCTCCTTTGGCGCTTGAACCGGCTCTGGCGGGTGAAGGCTTGTTTTTACTGGAATCTAAATCGCTAAAGGCGATTTAGTAGATCGCGTTATTAACGTCTATAATGACGTTGATAACAAAATAAATTGGCCGGGTTTAAATAGATGGCTGGAAATACGATTGGGCAACTTTTTACGCTGACTACTTTTGGTGAGAGTCACGGGCCTGCGTTAGGCGCGGTAGTGGATGGCTGCCCGCCTGGTATAGAAATTTCAGCTGAAGATCTTCAATTAGATTTGGATAGGCGTAGGCCGGGTCAATCCAAGTACACCACTCAAAGAAGAGAAAAAGACCAGATACAAATACTCTCAGGGGTTTTTGAGGGAAAGACAACTGGGACCTCGATTGGGCTTTTGATTCAAAATGAGGATCAAAAAAGTAAAGATTACGAGGATATAAAAAAAATTTTCCGTCCCGCTCACGCAGATTTTACTTACCAGAAAAAGTATGGAATCAGAGATTATCGAGGAGGAGGAAGGTCATCAGCCCGAGAGACCTCAATGAGAGTCGCAGCTGGAGCGATTGCCAAGAAATTTCTTGCTGAGCAGGCTGGAATATCTATTTACGGATTTCTTTCGGCTATTGGAGAACTAAAGCTCTCCTGTAAAGATCGCGAATTCATTGATGAAAACCCTTTTTTTTCGGCCGATCCAGACAGTACGGAACAAATTGCTAGTTTGATTGACTCGATCAGAAAGCAGGGCGATTCAATAGGCGCCCAGGTTAGCGTCGTGGCTGAAGGGGTTCCGGTTGGATTGGGTGAGCCTGTTTTCGGAAAATTGGATGCTGACTTGGCTGGGGCGCTAATGGGTATCAATGCGGTCAAAGCAGTGGAAATTGGTGATGGAGTTTCGGTTGTAGAGCAAAAGGGTAGTGAGCATCGAGATGAGATGACGACGTCTGGTTTTTTGTCAAATCACTCGGGTGGTGTTTTGGGCGGGATTTCCTCTGGCCAGGATCTTTTGGCGACGATTTCTCTGAAACCGACAAGTAGCATAACTGTGCCTGGACAGTCTTTGGATCAAGACGGTAATGAAGTCAGCGTAGTGACAAAGGGTCGGCATGACCCGTGTGTAGGCATAAGGGCGACGCCAATAGCAGAATCAATGATGGCAATAGTGTTAATGGATCATTATCTTCGGTTCAGAGGTCAGACCGGTTATAGCAATTAAGGGGTAGCTAGATATTTTTTGTGCACGGTGGATTTGAGTATTGCTGCTGTTGTTACTAGACTTCTGCCTAAATTCAAAAGGTGATTTTGATTGAATCGCACTCTGTACGACAAAATTTGGGACGACCACCTGGTAGGTGAGCGGTCGGATGGCAATAGTTTGCTATACATTGATCTGCAGCTACTGCATGAAGTAACTTCGCCTCAAGCGTTTGAGGGGCTGACAATTGCAGATCGTAAACTTTGGAGGAAAGACGCTAACCTCGCTACGCCTGATCATAATGTTCCCACTGAAAATCGCAGTTTAGGAATAAAGGGAATAAAGGATCCTATTGCGTTAGAGCAGGTGACAACGCTTGATGAGAATTGCGAGCGGTTTGAGGTTGAGCAGTTCGATATCCTAGATGAGAGACAAGGCATCGTGCATGTTGTTGGGCCTGAGCAAGGCGCTACTCTTCCTGGCATGACGATCGTTTGCGGGGATTCTCATACCTCAACTCATGGGGCCTTCGGTGCATTAGCTCAGGGGATCGGTACGTCCGAAGTGGAGCACGTGATGGCAACTCAGTGCCTTGTTCAAAAAAAGGCTAAGAATTTTGATGTGTCATTAAGCGGTAGATTGAATGAGGGCGTCTACGCTAAGGATTTAATCTTGGCAGTTATCGGCCGATTGGGTACAGCGGGTGCTACCGGCCACACAATAGAGTTTAGAGGAGACGTGGTAAAGCTGCTTAGCATGGAGTCTCGAATGACTCTTTGTAATATGGCTATAGAGGCGGGTGCAAGAGCTGGATTAGTCGGGGTGGATGACATCACATTAGACTACGTTTCGGGTAGACCCTTTTCACCGCAGGGCCAGCTTTGGAATAGCGCTCTTGCGCATTGGTCTAATCTCGTTACGGACGACGGTGCATTTTTTGATTCAAAAATAGAGCTGGATGCTTCCTCAATAGATCCTCAGGTTAGTTGGGGGACCTCTCCTGAAATGGTCTGCGGAATAACCTCCTCTGTTCCTGACCCTGCGGTGATATCGGACCCTGTCGTTTCCGAATCGGCACGATTGGCTCTTGTCTACATGGGTCTTGAGGCGGGCACACCAATAAAGAATATAGAGCTTGATCAGATTTTTATTGGATCCTGTACAAACGCTCGTATCGAGGACTTGCGGATCGCAGCTCAAGTTGTATCAGGGAAGTCCGTGGCAAAGAAGATAAAAAGGGCGTTGGTTGTCCCAGGTTCTGGCCTAGTTAAACAACAGGCGGAAGAGGAAGGTTTGGCCCAGATTTTTGTCGATGCTGGATTTGAGTGGAGGGCGGCTGGTTGTTCTATGTGTCTAGGTATGAATCCCGATCAGCTTGGAGAAGGGGAACATTGTGCCTCAACTTCAAATCGAAATTTTGAGGGGAGACAGGGGCACAAAGGAAGAACGCATTTGGTCAGCCCAGCTATGGCTGCGGCGGCAGCTGTTGCAGGTCGGTTTGTCGATGTCAGGAGCTTTTTTTGATGGAGTCGTTTGTCCTACATACTGGCTTTGCAGCGCCCCTAGATAGAGCTAATGTAGATACGGATCAGATAATTCCAAAACAATATTTAAAATCCATTAAGCGGACTGGTTTTGGAGATTATTTGTTTGACTCTTGGCGCTTTCTGGATTCCGGGGAAATTGGAATGACCCCCAATGAGCGCAAAATTAACCGAGATTTCGTTTTGAATGAGCCCAAGTATCAAGGAGCCTCGATCTTACTGGCCAGAGACAATTTTGCTTGTGGTTCATCGAGGGAACACGCGGTTTGGGCGCTACAAGAATATGGGTTTAAGGTGGTGATAGCGCCAAGTTTCGCAGATATTTTCTATACCAATTGTTTTAAAAATGGGCTCCTGCCTGTGTCGTTATCTGAGCAGGAGATAGACGCTTTGTTTGTAAACGCAAAGCAAGGTAATAAGATTGAAATAGACCTTGAAAGACAATGCGTGAGCGTTGAAGGCCATGGGTCCTCCTATACTTTTGAGATCGCTGAAAATTTGAAACA
>CAJWGQ010000034.1 GCA_913041025.1 uncultured Gammaproteobacteria bacterium
TTTTTCTTTCCAATACTGAAACTCGACTGGATCGCCTCCTCGGTCGGGGTGCAGTTGCTGGCACATTTTGCGGGCTTCATTGATTTCGTCTAAAGGAATTTTGAGATCAAGACCCAATTCTTCAATTTCTGACGCCGATAATGATCTGACCGGGCTGTCATTTTCTGGCGGCCGGTAAAAACCGCGCCACTTACTCTGTGAGTTTCTGTTATATGAAACAGGGCCAGATAAGCCGAGCTTCCAGGGATGATTTTTAGGTGGTTTTGCCATTGATTATGCTTTGGTTGTTTGATTAAGCTGACTTGGCGGCTTCTTCTCGTGCGCCTCTTACTTTTTCGTTTGTTTGATTAAATAGCAATTCTCTTCGAGCTTTTTCTTCTTCCTCAGTGAGTTCGCGTTTGCCTAGGTCGTCTCCGATTTTTCGACCTTTGAGAACAGCAGGTCTTCCATGTATTTCGTCGACCCATCTTTTCAAATTAGGGAACGATGTCCACATGCTTTCATCGATCAGGCGGCCGACTAGAAAGGCCCATGGCCAGGTTATAATATCTGCGATTGAGTATTCACTCCCTGCTAAAAATTGATTAGCAGAAAGCTGTGCATCCATCACGCCAGATAGTCTATCTACTTCGCCAACAAAACGTTTCGTGCCGTATTCAAGTTGACTGGGGTCTTTTGCGATATTTTTCCCGTAATTCTTAAAGTGATTTGCGTTACCCATCATGGGTCCTAAATTGGCCATTTGCCAGTGAACCCATTGCAGAACTTTATACTTTCCCGCTGGATCAGCAGGAAGGAACTGACCTGTCTTCTCTGCGAGGTACTCTAAAATCGCGCCTGACTCAAAGATAGGGAGAGCAGCACCGCCCCCAATGGGGTTATGGTCAACTATCGCTGGCATTCGATTGTTTGGGCTGATGCGAAGAAAGTCAGCTTTAAACTGATCGCCTCCGCCTATGTCGACAGGAACTACTTTATATTCCAAACCACATTCCTCGAGCATAATAGAGACCTTCCAGCCGTTGGGAGTTGGCCAATAGTACAAATCAATCATTTAAGTTCCTCTCTTCTCAATAAGGTTCTGGCGGTAAGTTTCTAAGTATTGGCAATTGTTACTCAAAAGCCTGGACAGGTTAAAGAAAAAGCAAGGACTTGGCCAGCCGGTCTGACTTTTAGATATGCTTTGGATCTTGCAGAAACTTTATAGGTTTGAATATTGTCTGCTAGGGTGAACTATGAAAGAGTCTTGGACTGGGAATTGGGAAGGGATGCTATGAGATTAAAGAATAAGATTGCGATTATAACGGGTGGTGCAAGCGGAATGGGCGAGGCATCGGTCTACAGCTTTTTGCAAGAAGGCGCGCGTGTTGTTTTTGCCGATTTTAACGAAGCAACGGGCAAAGAAACACTGGTAAAAGCGCAAGAGATTAATCGTGATCACGTTGACTTTGTCAAGGTCGACGTGGCGTCTGAATCGGATATAGAAAATATGTTTGAGTTTGCCGTTGAACGATTTGGTCGCATAGATGTGGTCTTCAATAATGCAGGTGTGGGAGGCGCTGTAGGTCCTTTGACCGAGACTTCGGTCGAATCCTGGGACTACACGATGGACGTGATAGCAAAGGGAGTTTTTCTTGGAATAAAACACGGTGCTAAGCAAATGCAAAAGCAAGAGTCTGGAGGTTCTATTATAAACACGGCCTCTATTGCGGCGCTCAGTGGTGATGGAGGGCCCTTAGTTTATTCGGCAGGCAAAGCGGCCGTTGTCAGTTTGACCAAGGCTGCGGCTGTTGAGTTAGCGCCTGACAAGATCAGAGTCAATGCGATTTGTCCTGGGTTTATTGCAACTCCACTTGCTGATGGCGGTAGGCCTGAACAGACCCGAGAGAATTTTTCCAAGTCCCAGCCCTGGCCTGAGTATGGGGATTCGCACCATATTGCCTCCACGGCTTTGTTCCTTGCATCGGATGAATCCTCGTTTATCACAGGCGAATCAATCGTTGTTGACGGAGGGTTAACTGCGGCAGGACCTGAACTTTCCAAAAAATTTCCGAGAACTTCTGGTAGAAATTCGAAAGTAACTGGTGTTACCAAAGGTAGTACTGGGGAGGCGCCAGATATTACTCGACTAGATTAGGCGCTTCGGCGATTAACACATCACTGTCTTCAAACCCATATCGCACTGCCTTATAGCGGAAAGTTGGTAGAGCGATTGGAGTGATATAGAGAGACCAGCTGTCTGATTCTAGGGATTGATATCCTATGCTCGCTCCATCTTTGCTACTCAAATGAGCTTTGCCATTCTTCCAATTAAGTATCGGTGCAGGAGTTTGGCAAATTTCGCTGTTACAAAGGATAGATGCTCGCATCTTTTCTTCAGAAAGCTCAGATTTATCCCCAACTTTCGTGAGAAAGTTAGTCAGTTGTTCATCCAGGTGGCGAGCAATAGGTTCATACTCCTTCTGTTCGATGAGGTTATTTGTTTCGAAGGGATCTACAAATACATTATAGAGTTGCTGTTCTCCCGGAGGTTCAAACCATTTAGATTCAATAGGCGTCAGTTTCTTTTCCAGGTAGAGTTCTCGCCACTTGCGCACCATGTCTAAGTTATCTCTATAGTCGAGTTCATGACCTCCGGGAACGTCTGGGTACCAGCTGCGAATGTACTTATATTGGTGACTTCTTATGGCGCGTTGCCGATCTTCGACTTCGTCAATACGGTCTCTCGAGGCAAATACGTATTTACGTGAAGATTCGAAGATAGTTTGCCCGTGTAACCAATGAGGGAGTGGGGCATTGACTAATGAAAGTATGGTCGGCGCCAGATCTACGAAGGATATTAATCGCTCATCGGTTTTAGCACTACATTTAGTCTCTGCAGTGCACTGTAGCTTTATTAACAAAGGAACTTTTATACCGCTATCTAATAATTCTCTCTTTGCTCTTGGTAATCCATCGCCATGATCACTGGTCCAAATGATGATCGTATCCTCGAACAGCCCATCTTCTTCTAAAGCACTAATAATAGCGCCTAACCGCTGGTCCATCAGAGCGATGTTGTCGTAGTGGCGTGCAACGTCTTTTCGCATGACATCTGTAATAGGGTAATAGGGCGGCAATTTTACGTCTTTGGGGTGTGTAATCTCGGGCGCGACCAGTTTCATGCGGGCAAGCTGCGTAGCCAGATGTGTCGCGCTATGAGGTATCCCAGACGGACGCATTACCCCGCTTTCATGTGTCTCGAAAAAATTAATCATCCCGAAGAAGGGTTGGTTCGCGCTCCTTTTTCTCCATCCGGTGTCTGAGGCGCCTTCTAAATCCCAGATTGAAAATGGACCGCTTCCCGATCTTATACCGCTGAATTGATAATCCAACTTGTTGTCCGTAAAAGTAAAGTAGCCCTCTCGCCTTAATAGTTCTGGAAATGCTTTCACGTGTTCTGGCGGCAGTGCTAGATATCTTCCCAAAGGGCTGGTTGACGCTCGCATGTGTTGTGCGCCAAAACTGATTTGGTGTTGACCGGTAATCAGTGAGGCTCTGCTTGGAGCACAGACACCTGCTGTAGTAAAAGCATTCGTATAGCGGATACTTTTACTCCCGAGTTCAGTTAGATTAGGTGTGTTCGCGAGATTGTCCCCGTAGGGCTCTATCCTTGGGCTAAGGTCTTCCGCCACCAATAATAAAATATTTGGCCTGTCGGTGATGCCAACCAAAGGAGTCATTACGAGAATTAGACTTGTAAACAATTTATTCATGTTGATCTAGAAGTAAAGCCAAGCCAACAGCCAGGTCAATGCCATCCACATGAGTAGTGTGAGCGGAACCCCTACCTTAACAAATTCGCTAAAGGTATAGTTTCCCGCGCTCATGACCAGCAAGTTTGTCTTGTACGCCATAGGAGTTGCATAGCTCATGTTTGCGCCAAACAAAACGGCTAGGACGAAAGGTTCGGCTGGTAAACCTAATTGATTGGCTATGCCGAGCCCTATAGGAGTTCCTATTACAGCGGCTGCATTGTTGGACACCACATTAGTAAGGATAGCCAAAAGTAGCATCAGAGCCGACATAATGAAGACTGGCGATTGTTGATCAGTAAGGTAGAGAAATAGTTGTGTCAGGTATTCGGTGGCACCAGTTTTTTGCAGGGCGAGTCCCAAGGCCAGGCTAGCTGCCACAACGAAATAGATTGATGGGCTGATTGCTTCGATGGCAGCACCGACTCTTATGCATCGTGTCATTAGCAGGACAGCGACTCCAGCAATTGCGCTCACTGCGATGGGAAGTATTCCCAGAGCAGCAATTGAAATTGCTCCCAGAATTATCAATAGAGCTGTTTTTGATTTTTCAGTTTTTGGTAAGTCAGTAGTTGAATCCAGAACGAGAAATTCTGTGGATTGTTTGAGCCCGGTGACCGATTTTCGCTTTCCCTGAATTAGTAGAATATCTCCAACTGCTAGCTCGATGTCGTGCATCTCTGCGCCCTTTTGCCAGATTTCTTTTCCCGCTCGGTGTAGGGCCAAGACAGTGATTTGATGTTCTTCTAGCAATTTGGCTTTAGCTAGATTGGTTTGGTTTAAAATTGAACCCTGAGCGATTGCTATCTCCGCTAGTACTTCTTCAGTCTCTGTCTCAGTACTCCCATCTTCTAGACCGATAACCAAAGGGTTTTTATCTGTGTTCAGTTTTGCATCGAGACTTTCTTCAAACAGTTTAAGGTTTTCGGGAGAGTCTTTGACCCTTATTTTGTCTCCTTCTTGTATGACGACATCAGGCAGAGGAAGAAGATAGTTGTCACCACGTCTTATTCTCATGATGTTTAGTTTGTTTGAAGTGGCTTCATTGGCGTCAATAAGAGTTTTGCCTATAAAGGAACTATTTGTCTCGAAACTAATAAGTGCGTCGAATACCCGCGGGGTTTCTCTCCTAAGATTGTTTGTCCTCTCCGGTAATAGTTTGGGAGCAATTAACCAGAGATAGATGACGCCTATGCCTCCAGCGACTATTGCTGGAAGAGCGAAGTCAAACATTTCGAATTTAGGACCTCCCAATTCGGCAGAAAGATTGACAACTAGCAGGTTGGTCGATGTGCCAATACTGGTTGCCATACCACCTATAAGAGTCGCAAAGCCCATGGGCATTAAAACTTCGGAGGGTGGGCTATTATTATTGGAGCAGACTCCAATTAATATGGGCAAAAGTAAGACGACTACTGGAGTGTTGTTGACGAAGGCGGACAGTATAGCTCCTAAAACCAAGGTCATTAGAAAGGCGATTCCTGGACTCCTTTTCCAGATTTTCCCAAGGAAAATGCCGAGAGGAACGAGCGCCCCGGTCCTTACTAAGCCCTGACCCAGAACCATGAGGGCACACACTGCAATCAAAGCCTCATGAGCAAACCCATAGAATAAAGATAAAGGATTTAAATTATCTAAGGGAAAAATTGAGAAACCCACAGTTAGCAGGACTAACAAGCCTAGAGAAGTCAGCTCTAGTCTTAAATTATCTCGAGTAAATAGATAAAGAGTAATGACCGTCAATGACATGACCGCTAGTGCATGTAAGTTAGGTAGTTCTGGAAGGCTCTGCAAGCTCTCGTCCTCTCTAGAAGGGTTCAGTTTCTGATTGAGCCAGATTTTACGTAGGAATTGAATCGCTTTTACGACGAATCCGCCTACCCTCAAGCAGTGCTAACTAGATTAGTTGGTGCTCGCGATCGGGGAAGCCGTACTGATGAGATCAAGAGCGATAAAGCCAGCCTCTTTAACCATCGCATCGTCTTCGATTTTCTCGAGCTCGTCCTTTGAAGTAAGCTCATCATCTTCTTTTTCTTCCTCAGATTCCTGTTCTTCGAGTTTTTCGAGTTCTTCGAGGTTATTTGCTAGTTCTTTGCCCTTCGCTTTGCGAAGCAGATTTTCTAAATTCAGCCGCCATGCATCATCTTCGGTTTTCTCGTTTCTTCTTTCTTGCTCGTTTAATGATATGTGAGTGCGCTCTGCAAAAAGCTTATTTCTGTCTGCAATAGCTTGAAAATAGACAAAATCTGGATTGGTTTTAATTCTAGACTCGTGAGCGCTGCGAATAGTACTAAGAAATGGATCGATATTCGCGTAGATCTGGTAATTGGCAGGTCTAATTGTATCCCAAGGCATTGCATCTTCGTGAGAGCTCTCCCCAATTTTGGAGCTATCGTATAATTCTGGGAAAGAAACATCTGGAATCACCCCTTGATGTTGCGTACTTTCTCCTGAAATCCGGTAAAATTTTGCCGCGGTCAGTTTTAGCTGACCTCTATTCAAAGGAATCAAGGTTTGGACAGTTCCTTTGCCAAACGTTTGATTTCCAATGACTACAGCTCTCCCATAATCCTGCATTGCTCCAGCAAATATTTCAGAAGCAGATGCTGATAGGCGGTTTACCATCACTACCAAAGGACCATCCCAGTAGACTCGATTATCTTGATCTGCCAACACAGAGGTTCTGCGTCTGGCAGACTTAACTTGAACCATAGGTCCTTCGTCGATGAATAAGCCTGTCAGGGATCTTGCTTCTTCGAGAGACCCTCCGCCATTACCCCGTAGGTCTACGACTATTGCTTTAACCTGCTTTTCTTTGAGTCTTTTGATAAGGTTTTTAACGTCACGAGTCGTGCTTTTGTAATCTGGATCTCCAGATTGCTTGCCCTGGAAATCAATGTAGAAGGTTGGAATATCGAGCACGCCAATCAAGTGAGAACCCTTTTCATCATTGATCTCTAACAGTTTCGCCTGAGCTGCTTGTTCTTCAAGCCGGACTGTATTGCGTACTATCGAAATAATTTTCGTGATTTCCACATCAGACTCTGAGTGTATGACTTCTAACCTAACCGTCGAATCTTTAGGTCCTCTTATCAGTTCTACGACATCGTCGAGTCGCCATCCTACAATGTCTATAAAAGGCCCAGATTTTCCTTGGCCGACTCCAATGATTTTATCGGTGGGCTCAAGCGTGCCTTCTTTGTCTGCAGGACCAGCAGGGACTAACCTCACGACTGAGGTATGATCTTCCTCGGTCTTTAAAACCGCTCCAATGCCTTCCAGAGACAACGACATGTTGATATTGAAGTTTTCCGATGTTCTAGGTGAGAAATATACGGTATGAGGATCGTAAGATTTAGTGAAAGCATTTATGTATAACTGGAACGCGTCCTCGCTTTTAGTCTGTAGGGCTTGCTTAAGCTGGTTTTTGTAACGTTTCGAGAGCTGCTCGCTTATTTCTTGATCGGTTTTATCGTTTAAACGAAGACTCAGTGCAGCCGCTTTCAGGCGTTTTTGCCAGACGATATCTCTCTCTTTGTCGTCGGCAGGCCAGGGTAGCTCGTCTCGGTCAATACGAATACTATCAGGTAATCCAAAATCGATGTTCTCAATGCCTTTGTCGATCTCCTTTAGAAGGAAATTGAGCCGATCTATTAAACTAGCCTGATAACGATTAAATATGGAAAACGCTGGTTTCAGGTCGCCTCGTTTAAGCAGGTCGTCTAATTCGTATCGATACTCTTCAAATTCTTCAATGTCTTTCTGGGTGAAGTAAGCGCGTCCACGATCGAGGCTCTCGACGAATTTTTCGAAAATTTGACTAGAAGCGGTATCATTGAGGTCTTTTTTTACGTAATGGTTGTGCCTCAGCTGTTCAACAATAGTTAAATTGGTTCGGTAATGTACCTCCAGAGGTGTCAGTATTTGAGGCTGGGTTACAGCAAGCTCTTCTGAAGAGTCACTGATTGCAGTCCAGGATGATGAAGTTAGGGTAGCAGTTAAGCCAACTACTACAAACGTCAATGAAGCTTTCAAGTGTATGTAATTGAGCATAAAACTCTTAACCTGCCCAGTTTTGAAGACGGTTTAGACGGCCTGATATTGTAGTGTGTATATAGCGGATAGGCACTAGTTATTTAAGCGCATTTAAAATAAATTGGTGAAGTCTGTTCTTCAATTATATCTTCAGCTGTAGTTGGGTATTAGAGGTTCTGACCAATAATTAAATCAGATTGGTGTTTTTGAATTAAAGAAAGGATTAGTAAATTGAGCATTTTAATAAGAATTTTTGGTCAAGCGCTGTTTCTGCTAGTGGCTAGCTCTATGAGTCAGAGCGCCCAGGGTGCACCAGATTTGACGATTCAAGAGATAGAGGAAGAGGGAGGTCTGATTCAGTTGGCCTCTGGACTTCGTTACAAGGTGATCAAAGAAGGTTCAGGTCCTAAGCCCTCGATCAACGATACTGTCGTAACCCACTATCACGGAACCTTTTTAGATGGGTCAATGTTCGATAGCTCTGTGCGGCGAGGCACTCCAGCGACGTTTCCAGTTAATGGAGTTATCAAGGGTTGGACGGAAGCGCTTCAGCTGATGAGCGTTGGCTCAAAATGGCGCTTGGTCATTCCTCCTGGTCTTGCCTATGGTAAGCGCGGTATGAGGGGTGCTATCCCGCCGAATGCAACCTTGATATTCGAAGTAGAGTTGCTAGATATAAGATAAGCCTTTGCTCTGGGCCTGAGGCCTACTAAGCAAACAAAAGAAAGCGTCGTCGCAAATTAGGAGGGATTTTGCAGCCAAGCTTGTCTATCTGGAAGACTTCTGGATTCCGTTCCTACCTCGGTACTACTGGTTTTTCGGGAATGGCTTTGGCGATGCAACAGCTTCTAGTGAGTTGGATTTTGATTGGCATCCTTTCGCTACCTGCTGACCAAGTTGGTCTGATTCAGGCTCTAGTTGGTATACCTGGAATTGTGGTGATGCTTGTGGGTGGGGCTAGTGCCGATCGAGTTGACGCCAGAGCCTTATTGATCAAAGTCTATTTGATCGCGCCTGTATTGCCTCTTTATCTGGTCTATGTTGAACAGAGCAGTTCACTGAGTGTGCTGACTGTAACCTTGTTTGGCTTAGGTATGAGTGTGGTTTCCTCTTACTCAATGCCGGCGCAGCAAGCTTTGCTGAATAGAGTTAGTGGTGATCAGATCCAGGAGGCAGTGACGGCCGCGTCTGCGATCGGATTCGTCGTCCAAATTGGAGGTCTCGTTGTTGCTGGCCAAATGGAGACCATTGGTGTCTCGCCAGTTCTTATCTTTCAAGCCGCTAGTTTGACTTTGGCCGGGATCTTAATGTTTAGGGTTAGCAAACTGGATCCCAAAGACAGTTCAATTAAAGCCTCTCCAATTAGAGAGATATGGGCAGGATTAGTGGCTACTTACCAGGACAAGGTGATCTTGAATGTCCTGTCAATTAATTTTGTCTCCAGCATATTCAATGCGGGCGCATTCATGACAGTCTACCCGTTTATCATCAAGCGAGTTTACGATGGTGATGCCTTTATCTTGTCGGTGCTGATGGCAATATTCTTTGCAGGCGCGGCTATTTCTAATGCACTGTTGCTGAAATTTATGCCTTTGCGTTCTCCTGGCAAACTGTTTTTGATAATGCAGTTGTCGAGGATAGCTGTCTTGTTTTTGCTTTGGTTGCAACCGGCTTGGTGGTTGTTGGTGGTGGCGACGATAGGTTGGGGCCTCAATATGGGCGTGACGACCAATTTAGCAAGAGCCATTGTTCAGGAGTCTGCTCAAGAAGCCTACCGCGGCCGGATCCTGTCTGCATTCAGCGTGGGTATGCTGGGGAGCGCTCCTATCGGAGCTATCTTGCTTGGTTGGTTAACGGAAGAATACGGAACTTCAAATGCCTTGGTGCCGGCAATGTTTGTATCGTTTTTCTTGTTTTTGTATGGTGCTCGGTATACAAGTGTGTGGCGCTATCAGAGCTAGGATTAGCGCACTTTAACGTCCGTTATTGGATAGTGAGGTTCGCATTGGTTGATAAAAAGAAATTACGTAGGGAATATTCTTTTGGCAGTCTTGATCAAGGTGAGTTAGAGGTATCGCCTTATCTCCAATTTGTGAAATGGTTTAAAGAAGCCGAAAGTGAAGGACTGGTTGATGTGTCTGCTATGTCGCTCGCGACCTGTGGGTCCGAGGGTAGGCCAAGTGTTCGTATTGTGCTGTTAAAACATTTCGATGAGTCTGGGTTTTCTTGGTATTCGGACTATGAAAGTTTGAAGGGAAAACAATTATCAGAGAATGAGTACTGCGAGGTTCTCTTTTATTGGAAGGAATTTGATCGACAGATCCGAATTTCTGGCAGAACGACCAAACTAAGTTCTGAGGAGTCAGATTCTTATTTTGATGAGAGGCCTTTAGAGAGCCAGGCCGCTGCGATTTCGTCTCGCCAAAGCCATCCTGTTGAAAGCCGCTCGATAATGGAAGAGCGATTCCAAGCCGAAATTGTCAGGTCTGAAAAAGCTCAATTGGAGCGACCCGAAAGATGGGGAGGGTATCGTCTAATTCCTGAGCAATATGAATTTTGGCAGGGTAGAGAAGGGCGTCTGCATGATCGTTTCCGTTTCATTAATCATGCTGGTCAGTGGAAGATAGAGCGGTTACAGCCCTAGAGATCGCCCGTCTAAAAACACTAAATTAGCTAGTCGGGTAAGCCAAGAACACGCTTGGCGATGATGTTTAACTGAACTTCCTTTGTACCCCCTGCAATTGTGAGGGATTTTTGTTTTAGCCAGGTTCGAGTTGTATCGATCTCTTCGTCAGAAAATGTTTCTCCGGACCACCCGATTCCCAGACTGCCCATCGCTTGAACGATCATTTCATCCCTTTCTTGCTCGATTAGAGCATTGCTTAATTTGACTGCTGACGAGGCAAAACCAGGCGCTCTTGCGCGAGTCTCTTCTATTGTCCGTTTTTGTGTTAAAGCTTGTGCGGCTTTCTTAATCTGAAACCCGAGTAATTGAGCCCTAATAGCACTGTCGGCCAGTCTGCCATTTTCAACTGGAGAATACTTTAATACGATTTCCTTTGTGTCGTCGCGAGTACTTCTACCTCCTTGTGAGCCAGAGGTATTGATTCCTGCGTGGGTCGATCTCTCAAACTGGAGTAGTCGTTTGCCTGCACTCCAACCATTATCGACTCCTCCGATAACGTCTGTTGAATCAGCGTGTGCATTATTGAATACAGTTTCATTAAAGGGAGATGCGCCAGATAGTAAACGGATTGGATGGACCTCTACGCCGGGTTGATCCATGTCAACCAGTACTAAACTGATGCCCTGATGTTTTGGCTTGTCATCGCTCGTGCGAGCTAATACAAATATGTAATCGCAATCCATCGCGTCGGAAGTCCAAGTTTTTCTTCCGTTGATGAGGTATTCGTCTCCTATCATCTCAGCTCGGGTGGAAAGGCTAGCTAGATCAGACCCAGCTCCTGGTTCGGAATACCCCATTGCCCATCCTCCTTCGCCTCGGGATATTCCAGGTAGCCACTTCTTTTTTTGTTCATCTGTGCCAAGCTCCAAAATTGTAGGACCTATGTAGTTGACACCTCTGCCAGTTAACGGAGTGCGAGCTCGAATTGCCATGAGTTCTTGGATAAGGATTGGATAGAGGTCGTTTTCTAGGTTGGCGCCACCATATTCTTTTGGCCATGTGGGGACTGTCCAGCCTCTCTCTGACATTCTTTCGAGCCACAGAGCAACATCTTTTTCCAGAACAATTTTTGAACTACCCCATGCTGTCTGTCCCGAACCCTTTGCTCCCTCAGGACAATTCGTTTGAAGCCAGGACCTGGTATCTAGTCGAAATTCTTCTTTTTCCCTGTCGGTACTCATTGAACTTTGTCGCAAACGGCTGCAACTTTTTTACCTATCATTCCAATACATAGGACTTTATCGCACTTTTTGGATCTACTGACAAAATCTGACAAGGTGACGCTGTTTAAGGGCATTAAGTTACCGATTAAATTTGAGCTTGTTATTCTCGTTCCTAGGCAAGCCGGGAATTGATAAAGCTCCGGTATTTTGTTCGTAAGATATGCGTAAGTACGATCAAGTTGCTCCTGCTTAGCTTCTAGCTCCAAGTTGTTGGTCCCTTTGGCTTGGGTATTTGTGCGCTCATTAATAACTGTCAGCAAACTGTTTGTTCTGTACCAATAGAGTTTGAAGGTGTCGTTATCGTTTTTCAGTACAGCTATTTCCTTGACGGATCGATTCTTGGAGTCCTTTGATTCCATTTCCAGTTCAATAAATTCTCCACAAACGGAGTCAAAGCATTCTAAGCTCCTTCTTGAAGATAGCGCGCGGGTGTCGTGGATGACCTTTTGGGCATGCTGAAGCATCTCTTCACAGGTGGTCTCTGGATGTTTGATTAGTCCATAGGCATGACAAGATTCAGAGCCTTGTGACTGATTTTGGGTAGCCCATTCATTGAACACCTTGAAAGCTGCCTGCTGATTTAATTCTTCCTTATTCTGACAGGCTGATGCTGCAAAAACACACAAAATCAGAAGTCCACAAGACGCTTTCTGGAAAATGTTTTTCTTGCGCGCGCTCATTTACCTAGTTCGCCTGTGCCCAGCGGAGTTCTCGCCGCATCGATTATGTAAGCCTCCGTCATTTTCCCACTAATCAGTGTTGGCTTGGTCTACTGTCCTTTGAAGTCAGGATCTCGCTTTTCCATGAACGATGCCATTCCTTCTTTAAAGTCTTCCGACTGGAACAAGGGAAGCAATTGTAAAAAAACGTGGTGTACGTGATCGTCGAAGTTTTCATTCAGGCCCATTCTCATCATCCTTTTGGAAGCTTGGACTGCCAACGGCGCATTCTTTGCGATTTTGCCGGCTAAAACCGAGGCCTCTTCATAGATCTCATTGCTGTTAACTACTTTAGACACTAAACCCATTTCTTCGCTCTCCTTTGCGCTGAGTGTCTTTCCTGTAAAAATAATTTCAGAGGCTTTAGACCATCCTATTAGTCTGGGTAAAATCCATGTTCCGCCGGACTCGGGAACAACTCCCCGTGATGTGAAGGCGGCAGCGAGTTTTGCTCCATCCGTCATGATTCTGATATCACAACCAAGCGCGAGATCCATTCCGTAGCCTGCTGCCGAGCCGTTAATTGCCGCAATCGTCGGTGTATCGAGATTATGTAAAACAGTTGGAGGAGTATTTCTTAGGTCAAGGTTCGCAGGCTTCTTGTTTTCCTTGGTGAGGTTGTCGGTGATGTCACTACCTCTCAGATCTAGACCTGCGCAGAAAAATTTCCCGGCCCCTGTTATCACGATCGCTCGAATCTCATCGTCAGCGTCTGATTCAATGAGAAGTTGCGAAAGCTTAGCGAGCATTGGTCCAGAGATCGTATTTTGATTCTCCGGTCGATTGAAGGTAATCGTTGCTACATGGTCTTGTACCGTATAAAGGATTAGGTCTTCTGTCATTTCATAGCCTCTACTTTTAAATGATTAGAAATGTAGGTGTTCATTAATGGAGTTTTAAATTTGCGGTTTTGACATTTAGCTTATGATTTCTTCTGATACTAGGGAGTGCCTCTTTCCGGCATTTTTTCTTCACTGATGTTGTAGCCGGCTTCTGGAGGAATACAAAGATAATTGCCGTCTTCACGCTTTTCAGTCCATGGAAGTACCGACACAATATCCAATGTCTTAGCGGCTTCGATTACTTCGTCAGGCGTACTCCACTCAGAAAGTTTTTCGAGGTTCAATCGTGTAGGGAAAATGATTGTTCTTTTGCCGGCTTTCGCTTCCTCGACTGCTTGGTCAGGCGATATCCAAACTGAATCTACAGACTCATAACCATCATGAATTGCGACGTGATCCTCAGGAGCTAATGCGAGATAAAAGTGGGTATCAAAACGCTTCGGCATCATCTCAGGGGTAATCCAATGTGCGAAACGCGTTAGCTGATCACATGCCAAGGTTAATTGTTCCTTTACCAAAAAGTCTTTGAGTGAGACTTCTCCCGAATTCAAAGGTTCTCGATAGTGTTGAAGAGACTCAAGCTTGGCGCCATCAACAATTTGATCAGTGTTGTTATCGTACGCAAGTAGGATGCCACACTCTTCAAAGGCTTCTCTTATTGCACTTACTTCGGCTCCGCGCATATTCGAGTCTGGATTGGGCGACTGAATAAGAGATATCAGTTCATCATCAAAATCCTGATAGTCCGCCTTGCCGCCTGGAAATACCAGTGCGCCGGAAGCAAAATCGATTTGATGGTGACGAACCACCATAAAAACCTCTAGCTGTGTGTCTGAAGGCCTTAACAGTAAAATAGTTGCCGCAGGAACGGGTTGTGGAGGTTGGTTGGTGTTGCTCATATTGATTTCTTGTTCGATTGATAGAAGTGGTTTGCGTTCTTTGCTAACCAAGTAGAACATGCTTTCTTCTCGGTTTCATCTAAAGTCTGCCCAGATCTTGTAACGAGGTTAGTATGCACATCGGTAAAATCAAATTGAGTTTTCGTCTTCCAGGGTGTCGATCTTTGAAAGAAAAGCGAAGCAGACTCAGGGGCTTGAGGGATCGATTTGGTAAGAGCCCAACGTTGGCTGTTTGTGAGATTGGCGGAACTGACGCTCACCAATTTTCCGAGTGGATTTTTTTGGCCTGCTCTATGGAGCGAGCGCTAATTGATAAAAATTTTTCGCAGATAGAATCTTTCGTATCTACCTCTTTGGATGTACAGATTTTAGAAATCGATAGGGAGTGGTTGTAGTTTCCTAAATAAAATAGGTTGGGCTCAATCGGTATAACAAGGATAATCCAGTGTGTGAATTAGTTGAAATGAAAACATGATGTCAATAGTCGTAGTCATTTTGGTAGCAGGTCTGGTCCTTTTTTATCTTCGGGCGTCGAGAAATCGTCGATTAAATTGGCTTCAAAGATTGCAACTTGTTGGAACTTGGAAAGGCCAGGAAGGCCAGGTTTTAAGACTCTCTGGCAGGCTAGACAAAGGTACTTTTGAATGGCTCAAGGAGGAAACGCGTTCTAGCGGAACGTGGCGATTGGTAGGCCATACTCTTTTTCTTCGAGAGAATGGTGTGGAAGAGCCCTATGATATTCGCTTGTTTCAGCCGGGCAGCGTTGGTTTAACGGATACAAAAGGCATTGGACGAGTTTTTGAAAAAGAAAATGATAATGTGATCGCTTTTGGTAGGAAAGAATGAACCCTTCTAAGCAAGAGCATAGCTTGGAGTCTTTGATTGATCGGCTTTTGCTCATATTGAAGATTTATACGCCGATCGACTGGAGTGTTGCGTCTTCTGGACTTTGGGAAAAGAATCGTTGGCATTCAGGATGCGTACCTCTTTTTGAAGAAATAAAGATAGAGCTAGACGATCTGAAGAATATCGACGAACAAAAGAAAGCATTATTATTGAATACAGAGCAATTCGTGTCTGGTCTTCCTGCCAACAATGCCTTGCTTTGGGGTGCCAGGGGTACCGGCAAATCATCGCTGATACACGCGCTTTTAAACCGTTTCTCCAAGCAGGGCCTGCGAGTTTTGCAGGTTTCGAAGCATGACTTATTGGATTTACCGAAGATTACGGGTGAGCTTAATGGCTTGGCATTTAAATTCATCTTGTTGTGTGACGACCTATCCTTCGATGTGTCAGATGCCTCCTACAAAGCTGTTAAGAGTGCTCTTGATGGGTCAGTGGTGAAATCTGCCGATAATGTTTTGATCTATGCGACTTCAAATCGCAGGCATTTACTGCCTGAAGAGATGGCCGACAATCAGAACGCTAGAATCATAGATGGACAATTGCATCAAGGCGATGCGGTCGAAGAGAAAATATCTTTGTCTGATCGATTTGGTCTTTGGCTTAGTTTCTATCCTTTTAGGCAGGACGATTACCTTGAGATTGTCCACTACTGGATAGATAAACTGGCGCAGTTGTATGATGTAAATATCAGGTTCGATGAAGAGCTGGATAAAACGGCAATAAGGTGGGCTTTAGCCAGAGGCGTTCGTAGCGGAAGAACGGCTCATCACTTTGCGAAGCACATCGTTGGAAGTCGCAAACTCAAGAAATTGGGTTCAGATTTGCCTTAGTACTGAGTATCTACTGGAATATGAATAAAACGTCTTTAGCTTACCTATTTTGGTTGTTTCCACTATGTTCATATGGCGACGTTGTGCTGATGAAAAATGGGGATCGACTGTCTGGAGATGTCGAGAGCCTATTGAGAGACGAATTGCTTATCGAGATTGAATATGCGGGTAGTGTCTCATTACAGGTGGGTGAGGTGGCCACCATCACTACCGATTCAATTTATGAAGTCCGAATGCCAGACAATGAATTAGAGGGCCGCTTGCACGCGGAATTAGGTGCTCAATATGTTCTTTCGGGTGACCGACGAATTCCGATATCAATTGAGGAAATTAAACAGCTAGTGAAGAAACGAAATGCTCTTATACCCGTGACTGGTGACTGGAGATCCAGAGCAGACCTGTCTCTCATCTTGTCGGAAGGTAATTCTGAAACAAAAAACTATAACGTGTTTGTAGAGTCGATCTTAAAGCGGCCGAGTAGTGAACATGCACTTGCGTTACTAATCAATAATGAGAAGGCAGAGGGAATTTTGACGCGCGAGCAATTTGATCTAGATTATGGCTATAAACGATTTGTTTCCGAAAAATGGTTTGCCTCGGCAACAGCGGAGTATTTTGAGGACGAACTCAAGGGGATTGAAAGGCGTATCGCAGGTAGCGGAGGTATTGGTTACCAGTTTTGGGATAATTCTATTGGCGAGCTCTCGGTAGATTTATCGGTCAGTGCAGTTCAGGAGAAGATTGGTTTAGAGGATGAAATTAACCCTGCCTTGCGCCTAGGGATAGATTACCGGCGTTTGTTTTTTGCCAACAAGATGGAAGTTTTCCATCGTCAAAGCATTTTGTCGATACCTGATTCGGAGCGGGGTCAGGTATTAAATGCATCTTCCGGCTTGCGCTATGAGTTAAGTACCTTCGTGGATACAGCATTTCGAATCGATACTAACTACGAAACGAAGCCGGCTCCTGGTAGGGAGAAGACAGATCTAACCTATACCATCGGATTAGGTTTGAAATTTTAGGGCAGTGAGCGGCACGATCTTTTTTGAACCAGCTTGACCTTCGCTTTGGTGATTCTTAGAATGCTCGCCTTCGTGTTACTAATCTGCGCAGTTTGATTTAGAATTGACAGCAGTTAGATCCTACGTCCCCTTCGTCTAGAGGCCTAGGACACCGGGTTTTCATCCCGGCAACAGGGGTTCGACTCCCCTAGGGGACGCCAACTTTCTTTTGCTTGGGGCTCACCTATGATTCACGATTACTCAGAAAGACATTATCCGTTCGAGGGTTGTTTTAACTTCAGAGATATAGGTGGATATCCTAATCAAGAAGGCAAGAGAGTGAAAAAGGGCCTGTATTATCGGGCTGGTAGACAGGATCGAATGACTGATGAGGATCTTTCGCGATTATCAGATCTTCAAATTTCGACTCAGATTGATTTACGAAGACCTGATGAGGCACGAGAACAAGGGAAAGGTCCTTTAGAAGCCATGGGTGCCAGGTACATCAATATTGCTGTGATTCCTGAAGGCGGAACCGATCAGTTAAGTCGGCTGGTAGGCGATACGGGTATTTCGGGTAAAAGGTATTTGGGTTATTTAGAATTTGGTCCTTCCTCCTGGCTTAAGATGTTTGAAATTTTTGCTGATGCAGGCAGCTTGCCTGTGGTGCTGCACTGTACAGCAGGCAAAGACCGAACGGGCGTATCGACTGCGTTTCTCTTGTCTGTTTTGGGAGTGAGTCGTGATTGGATAGAGGCAGATTATTTGCTGACTAATCTCGATACTGATCGGCAGGCCGATTTCATTGAAAGCACAGTCGGTTATCCAGAAGGGATAGACAGGGGAAGCATGCTCTTGGCGGCAGGCGTTCCAGAGGACGCGATGAAGGACTTTTTGGATGGCCTGGAAGCCAAGTGGGGTAGTGCGATTGGCTATCTTCAAGAGATCGGGGTTACTCAAGAGCAGATGGATGCGGTCCGACATAATTTTCTTGAGTAACTATCCAAAGGTCATCAAAGTTGACTATCGGCTAGATCGACTGTGAATTTTTGGTAATGAGTGTCATGCGATGATACTTCGTACTTTTTGGGATGATTGAAGATAGGACATGAATTTTGTTCAGCTAGCGATACCGTTTTTTATCTTAGCCCTGCTGGTGGAGTTTACTTATGGGGCACTGTTGAAGCATCAGACTTACCGATTAGGAGATACAATAAATAGTCTTCAGCTTGGAGTGCTAAGTCGGTTAGTGGGAATATTGCGACTTAGTTTCTCGGCTTTGGTTATAAGCTGGCTAGTTGGGAAATTGGGTGTTGTGACTTGGTCTGCCGATCACTGGATGCATTGGGTCTTGTCTTTTATCGCATATGATTTTTGTTATTACTGGAAGCACCGATTTGGTCATCAATGGCGGATCATGTGGGCGTCTCACGTGGCTCATCATCAGAGCCAAGACTACAATCTAAGTACGGCGCTTAGGCAAACCAGCACTGATTACGTGGGTTTTGTTTTTTACCTGCCGCTATATCTGCTGGGAACGCCCATCGAGGTTATTATCAGCGTCGGGAGTTTGAATCTGGTCTATCAATTTTGGGTTCATACAGAACATGTACGGACTTTAGGTGTACTTGATTACTTACTTGTAACTCCGGCGAATCATAGAGTTCACCATGCAGTTAACGAGGGTTACCTGGATAAAAATTATGGTGGTGTATTTATTATTTGGGATCG
>CAJWGQ010000035.1 GCA_913041025.1 uncultured Gammaproteobacteria bacterium
AAGTTCCGAACATCTTTTTGCAAAAACCAAACATTCGAGTAACGAATTGCTGGCTAAGCGGTTCGCACCGTGAAGACCAGTGCTAGCTACTTCTCCAATCGCATAAAGGTTCGATAAATCGGTGAGACCGTTGATGTCGACCATGACACCTCCACAGGTGTAGTGTGCTGCAGGAACAACTGGAATGGCTTCTTTGGTCATATCCATCCCTAAAGAAAAGCACTTATCTGCTATTGTTGGGAAGTGGTCTGAAATAAATTGCTGAGATCGATGGGATATATCGATGGTCACAAAATCAGCTCCGAGGCGTTTCATTTCAAAATCTATAGCCCTGGCCACAACGTCTCTGGGAGCCAGCTCTTTTCTGTCGTCGAAACGATGCATGAAACGCTCGCCGTTAGGCAAACGAAGAACGCCTCCTTCTCCACGGACAGCTTCCGAGATTAGAAAACTACCCGCATGCGGATGATACAGGCACGTGGGATGAAATTGATTGAATTCCATATTGGAGACTCTACAACCTGCTCTCCATGCCATAGCAATACCGTCTCCAGTGGACCCGTCAGGATTGGTAGTGTAAAGGTAAACCTTGCTGGCTCCTCCTGTAGCGAGGATGGTGTGTGCTGCCTGAAATACTTCGACTTTGCCGTTGATTTTATTGAGGACGTAAGCTCCTGCACAGTTAAATCTGCCGACTGTGTTCTTATGTTTTGCTAGATCAATTGCGACTTTATCTTCAAACAACTCAATATTTGGGTGATCAAGGATTTTTTGTGTTAACACTTCGATGATTGCTTTACCTGTAGCATCAGCCACGTGCAGAATCCTTCTTTTAGAGTGTCCGCCTTCCTTTGTTAAGTGATATTCATTGCCACTCAAATCGAAGTCGACGCCCCATTGACTCAATTGCTCGATCACTAGCGGAGCGGATTCGACGACTGTTTTGACTGTATCAATATGGCATAAACCTGAACCGGCGATAACGGTATCGCTTTCGTGACATTCAAAAGAATCAATAGAGTCGGTGACTGCTGCTATACCTCCTTGCGCCCAAGCTGACGAGCCTGATTCCATCGAGCCTTTTGATAAAAGCGTCACGCGGTGCACGTCAGCGAGATGAAGTGCAGCTGCTAAGCCAGCAGCGCCGCCCCCTATAATTAAAATGTCAGTGGCAAAACGTTGAGACATGAGTATTTCAATGTTTAGACTTTCGCTATTATATAGTGAAACATCACCTTCCGGTGGTAGAAGGCGATACAAAATGGCACAAAATACAGTTTGCTAGAAATATTCAAGAAACGTTTAGCTTCTATGCTTTTTTGATATGCAAGTTAATACGCGCAATGACAAGTTCGCGCGCATTAGGATTTGTGCTAGGGAATTACTTAAAAAATTGGAGTTAATGGGTTGACTATAGAGGATGAGACCCCATCTTGCGAAGGATGCAGTTTGCGGTGCGGCGTTCGTCAAGAAAGTTTGCGATTGATTGAAACATCGGCAGATTTGACGAGCGGAGATTTAATGACAGTCGTAACCAAGGTTTATGGTTTGCCTTTAATGGTCTTGTTAACCGTTTTATTGTTTGAGAGTGTCGTGGTTTCTATTGGGTCGATTGGGCTTCTCTTTATCTTGCTATCGATTTTACCGGCAAGCATATTTTTGATGGCCCGATGGGCTCGAGAAGATATTTTGCGTAAATTGGAAAATTAAATCAGTTGAAGCACTTTGTATGAATATGATCTATGGCGTGCGAGTTAAGTGGAATAGGAGGTTTTTTGCTTATTAAAAAGGTTCAGTTGCTAGTGGTGGGAACATGTTTATGTATGTTTCTCGGTTCTGTCTCTGCGAAAGACCTTCCTGACTTTACAAAGTTGGTTGAGGCGAACGCGAAAGCCGTTGTCAACATAAGCACAATAGGCAAGAAACAAGGTGCTAGAAGTTTTGGAAGGCCTAGAGGAGACGAAAGACTAGAGGAATTTTTCAGATTTTTTGGGCCGCCTGGTTCTTACCGACGATCTCCTAATCCACAAACTCGATCTTTGGGTAGCGGATTCATTATCAGTAAAGATGGCTTTATCCTGACCAATAATCACGTAGTAGAAAATGCCAGCCAAATCTTGGTTCGGTTCAGTGATAGAAGTGAATTGGAGGCAGAGTTAGTTGGCGCAGATTCACGGTCTGACCTGGCGCTTTTAAAAGTAGAGAGTGCAAGCGATCTACCTACTCTAGAAATTGGAAGTTCGGAGCGTCTTAAAGTAGGCGAATGGGTTCTGGCGATTGGTTCTCCCTTTGGTTTTGACTACTCAGTAACTGCGGGAATCGTGAGTGCCAAGGGAAGGAGCTTACCTACAGAGAAAAATGAAAACTACGTTCCTTATATTCAAACGGATGTTGCGATAAACCCCGGTAATTCTGGAGGGCCTTTGTTCAATTTGAAGGGCGAGGTGATTGGTATCAACGCTCAGATTTATAGTAATTCGGGTGGCTTTATGGGGGTATCATTCGCGATTCCCATCGACGTAGCGATCGAAGTCTCTGACCAATTAAAAGAAGATGGACGAGTCTCTAGAGGTTGGTTAGGGGTTATGATTCAAGAGGTAAATAAAGATCTCGCAGAAAGTTTTGGGTTGAGTCGTCCGCAAGGAGCTCTCGTCGTTAAGGTTTTAGAAGGGAGTCCTGCCTCGAAATATGGTGTTTTAGAGGGCGATATCATCATCGAATTTAACAATAAGCCGATTGAGCGATCCTCTGAACTACCACACTTTGTGGGACGAGTTGTTCCCGGTGAAAAATCACTTTTAACGATTGTTAGAGCCGGCGACGAGATGACGCTGGACGTGGTTATCGAGGAGTTGCCCGAAGCAGGCGAGCAAAGAGTGCTAGTAGATAATAAAAGCGACGCCGACCGATTAGGTTTGGTGGTGCAAGAGTTAACTCCAGAACAGTTGGACCGGATCGGTATTCAGGGTGGTGTGGCAGTTGCTGAGGTGAAAGGGGAGGCTGCGCAGTCAGGGATAAGGGCGGGAGACGTGATTACCCGTTTGAATAATTTGCCGGTCTCAGATACTGCGAGCTTGGATAAGATAGCTGCCGGACTAACATCTGGCCGAACTTATCCTATCTTGGTTATCAGAAATCAAACTCCGACTTTCTTGGCGTTCAAAGTTCCGGGATAATTACACCAGTTTAGAAACTAGGACTTATATTGTCTGGATCGGAGTTAATACGGAATTTTTCAATTATCGCTCACATCGACCATGGTAAGTCGACTTTAGCTGACCGGCTGATTCAGCTATGCGGAGGCCTATCGGAAAGAGAAATGGCGGATCAGGTCCTCGACTCTATGGACTTGGAGCGAGAACGAGGAATCACGATAAAGGCACAGTGTGTAACGCTTTTCTATAAACACTCTGATGGTTTGAAATATCAACTTAATTTCATTGACACTCCAGGGCATGTGGATTTTAGTTACGAAGTGTCTCGCTCGTTGGCAGCATGTGAGGGGGCACTGTTAGTTGTGGATTGTGCGCAGGGAGTTGAGGCACAGTCCGTGGCAAATTGCTACACAGCGATAGAACAGGGGTTAGAGGTCTTACCGGTTTTGAACAAAATTGATTTGCCTCAAGCAGACCCAGAGCGAGTCGCCAAAGAAATTGAAGAAATTATCGGGCTTGGGGTCGAAGATATTCATCAGGTGAGTGCGAAGACCGGCGAGGGAGTGGACGCATTGCTCGGATTTTTGATAGAAAATATTCCGGCACCTAGCGTGAAAAAAAGTAATCAGCTTCAAGCTCTGATTGTTGATTCTTGGTTTGACAATTATTTAGGTATCGTCTCTTTGGTCAGAGTAGTGGAGGGTAGGCTCGTCAAGGGAGACAAGGTGCTTATTAAATCGACTGGTAAAAGTTATCAGGTTGATGAGGTTGGTCGGTTTACGCCAAAACGCACCGAAACCGGATTTTTAATGGCCGGTGAAGTTGGCTATATTATTGCCGGTATTAAAGAGATAACCGGGGCGCCTGTAGGCGATACGATTGTCCATTTGGGCGGGGAGTCTGTTGGACAGCTGCCTGGGTTCACTAAGGTCAAGCCTCAGGTTTATGCTGGCCTGTTTCCAGTGAATTCAGAGGATTTTGAGAGCTTTCGTGATGCCTTAAGCAAGTTGGTTCTGAATGACGCCTCTCTATTTTACGAACCCGAAACATCAAATGCTCTAGGGTTTGGATTTCGCTGCGGCTTTCTTGGAATGCTTCATATGGAGATCGTGCAGGAGAGGTTAGAGCGAGAGTACGACTTGGATTTAATTACCTCCGCGCCAACAGTCATCTATGAGGCTGAACTTAGTGATGGATCTTTACTAAGTATCGACAACCCTTCACAGCTGGTTTCAAATTATAAAGAAATGCGCGAACCTATAGCTATCGCCAATATTTTGGTTCCTCAGGAGTACGTTGGTTCTGTTATAGAGCTTTGCATAGAGCGAAGAGGAATTCAGAAGGAGATGAACTTTACTCAGGGCCAGGTATCCATGGACTGGGACCTTCCGATGGGCGAAATCGTGATGGATTTTTTCGATCGATTAAAATCTGTGAGCAGAGGTTTTGCCTCACTTGACTATAGTTTTGATCGATTCCAATCCGCTAATCTTACAAAACTGGATATATTGATTAATGGCGAAAGGGTAGATGCACTTGCATGTATCGTTCATCGTGATCAAGCGGCACACAGAGCCAAGAGCCTTGTTAAAAAAATGAAGGAGGTCATTCCAAGACAACTGTTCGATGTCGCAATTCAGGCTGCGATAGGCGGCCAAATTATTGCGAGACAAACGGTCAAAGCGCTGAGAAAAAATGTCACAGCAAAGTGTTATGGTGGTGACATAACGAGAAAGAAAAAACTGCTTGAGAAGCAAAAAGAGGGGAAGAAGCGTATGAAGCAGTTGGGAAAAGTTGAGATACCCCAGGAAGCGTTTCTTGCAGTTTTGAAGGTGGATAGATAGACATAACGCGAAAAGAAGATGTTGTTGGAGACTTGGATGAAATGTGTGATTAGAGTGGGAGCTTTTCGATCTTGGTGCAACAATGGATATTGATTTGCCAGCAATACTGCTTTGGGTGGTGCTTGTTTTAGGTGTGATTTGGTTAATCGACAAGTTGATTTTTGAAAAATCGAGACTTGCTCAGAACGCGGATGCTGAGGATCCTAAACTTGTTGAATATTCAAAAGCTTTTTTTCCGGTTTTGCTGCTCGTTTTGGTTATCAGGAGCTTTATTGGTGAACCTTACCAAATCCCGTCGGAGTCCATGGTCCCGACTCTAAAAGTCGGTGACTTTATCTGGGTCAATAAGTACGCCTATGGTCTAAGAGTTCCTTACTTTGGCGCCAAGGTTTTAGATGTGGGCGATCCTGAAAGAGGCGACGTCATGGTTTTTGTTCCTCCTCATGACCCAAGGTTTTTCGTCAAAAGGGTGATCGGTATTCCTGGAGATGAAATCCGCTACGAGAATAAAGCGCTTTATGTCAATGGGGCTCGACTGAAGTATAAGTTTGTTAAGGAGTCAGAAAATGCTTTCAGCCGAGTTGTTATAAGGGAGTATCGTGAAGCAATTGATGAGAAGGACTATTCGATTTTAAGAATGAACATCATGGATGGATCACGTTCTTGGTCGCTTGGCGACGGAGAATATTTGATGTTGGGAGACAACAGAGATAACAGCCAGGATTCAAGGGTTTGGGGGCCGGCGAGAGAAGAGAAAATTGTTGGAAAAGCTGTTGCGGTTTGGATGCATAAGGATCCAGGGTTTGAGCTTCCAACCTTTATGCAGAACCGACTTATTGAGTAATGTTGCTGTTCTAAAATAATCCAGGGGCTAATTTGAGATTGTGAAATCAAGACCAAATATTTCGGACTTAGAGAAAAAATTAGGTTATTTTTTTTCTAACTCTTCTTTGCTCAACTTGGCGTTAACGCACAAAAGCTTTTCAAGTAAAAATAATGAACGCCTAGAGTTTTTAGGCGATGCGGTTTTGGGTTATGTGATCGCGGCTGACCTTTATCGTAGTCATGAGGAACTCCAGGAGGATGCATTATCATTGATGCGAGTGGCTTTAGTGCGAGGAGATATGCTGGCGGAAATAGCTTTGGATTGTAATTTGCCTGACTATCTTCTACTAGGCCCTGGAGAGCTGAAGAGCGGTGGACGAACAAGACCTTCAATATTGGCAGATGCTCTAGAGGCGATAATAGGAGCAGTCCATGAAGATGGCGGAATAGAAGATTGTAGGAATCTAATAAAAAATATTTTTGGATCCCGATTGGTGGACTTGGAACTTGAAAATTTGAAAGATCCTAAAACTCGGCTGCAAGAGATCCTACAGGGTAATAACGAAGAGCTACCTGTTTATGAAGTTGAGTCTGTAACCGGACAGGATCATGATCTTAGCTTTAAAGTGAAGTGTAGCTTGCCGTCCTTAAACATTGCTGAATTTGGTGAAGGCACTTCGCGCCGATTATCTGAAAAAATCGCGGCTCAAAGAATTATTGAAGAGCTTGAAGCGTTAGGCCTTGGATAATCAGTTGAATACTAGAAATTCTCAAAAAACAAAAAGTGGTTATGTGGCGTTGTTTGGGCGGCCTAATGTAGGCAAATCGACGTTATTGAATTACCTGCTACGGCAAAAAATCAGCATCACTTCGCGCAAGCCACAAACTACCCGTGTAAATTTACTGGGAATAGATACGCAAGACACTCATCAAGCGATTTATGTCGACACGCCGGGAATTATCAAAAAAACCAGAAACACGTTAAATCGATTTATGGTTGATAATGCGAAAAGCCTACTGGGAGATGTGGACCTGGCAGTGCTGTTAATTGAAGCGGGTAAATTTACGGAAGCCGATGAACATGTGGTTTCCTTATTGAAAGATCGGCCTGGTAAGACAATTTGCGCGTTAACAAAAATAGATTTGATGAAGAAAAAAACCGAGTTACTTCCTGAAATTGAGAAATTGGGTTCGCTTGATCTGTTTGAAGAGATCGTGCCAATTAGTGCCCTCAAGAAAGATGGAATAAATGAATTTCGTAATGTTGTCTTTAAGTTGCTGCCAGAGGGCAACCATTTATTCGAAGAAAATCAGATTACAGATAAATCCGAGCAGTTTATCGCAGGGGAATTAATAAGAGAAAAAGTGATGCGGCAGCTTGGGGATGAGTTGCCCCACAGTGCAGCAGTGAGTATAGAATCTTTCGCTGAGCTTGATCGCCTCACTGAGATCCGAGCGTGCATTCATGTTGAGCGAGAGAGTCAAAAAAAAATAGTGATTGGCGCGAAGGGACTTAGACTTAAGCGTATTGGATCGGATGCACGTAGAGACATAGAAATTTTGCTGGATAGAAAGGTGATGCTTCGACTGTGGGTGAAAGTTGATAAAGGATGGACAAATCAGACCGTGGGTTTGCATAGATTGGGTTATCGCTAAACAGGCTCACGAAAAGTTATTTTTGATTTCTTCAACAAACATTAATGCACTAGTTTTACATTCTAGGCCCTATGGTGAAGGAAGAGAGATCGTTCAATTTTTGACTGAGACTATGGGCAAATTTGCGGGTGTGAGGCGTTTGTCGAAGCGAGGCGGCTTTCAAAGACTTCAACCTTTTACTTTGGGTCATGTCAGAGTGAGTGGAAGATCAAGTTTGATGAACGTGTCCTATTTCGACTACGTTAAGAAGTACGATTTTGCTGGCGAAAGACTCGCTGTTGGGTTTTACGTATTGGAGCTTATTCAAAAATTGTTGGCTGAAGGAGAGCCAGATCCCGGCATTTATCAGAGTACAATTAAAGCGCTGGAATGGCTCAGCACAACTGATCAGATAGAAAAATGCTTGCGCATTTTTGAAATAGAATTATTGGCGTCGTTAGGATACGAGGTGGATTTTGGCTCTGAAGGCGCTTCTGGCGAGCGAATTTCTGAGTCGGGTTGCTATCAATTCGCTCCTGATCAGGGGTTTTACAAAGTGAAACCAAATTCGGAAAGAGGAATATCAGGCAAGGATCTTCTCCCTGTGAACGCTGGTATAGAAAATCTTGGTGAACCCACACTAAAAATATTGAAGGTTATTAATAGAAAAATCATCGACAGCCTTTTGAGCGGACGAGAACTTACAAGTCGAAAGTTGTTAATCAAACAAAACAGTAGATCGAATGAAACCCGTTAATAAAGAAATTGTTCTTGGTATATCGGATTTGCTTCCTAATGGCGAAGGAGTAGCGGAGATAAACGCAAGGCGGGTGCAAGTTCGAAATGCTTTGCCAGGAGAGCTTGTGCGTGCTCGTATCCTGAAGAAGAAAAAAGGGATTAAATTTGCGGATGCGATTGAAGTAGTTAGGTCTTCTAAAGAACGTGCAGATATCGCATGTAAGAGCTTCCCGAGGTGTGGGGGATGCAGCATGCTTCATATGCTGCCTGCAAAGGAAGTGGAATTAAAGTCAAAAAAATTGCGTACGGATTTGAAAAATAGAAACATCGTTTTTGAGGAGACTTTAGACCCCGTAGTCAATAATTTTCTTCACTACAGACGCAAGGCGAGATTAGGCGTTAAGTGTTTAGGGGATACGGTGTTGGTTGGGTTCAGAGAGTCGTTCAGCAGCCGCGTTGCTCGAATTGAAGCTTGCAAGATTTTAACCCACGGGTTGTCAGCATTAATCCCTCATTTAAAGGAAACGATTTCGCAGTGCTCGATAAAACAGTTCATACCCCAAATTGAAGTAGCAGAAGGAGACGAGGGCAGAGCAATCATCGTAAGACATCTTAGAAGTTTTACCGAACTTGATCTGATTCTTTGGCGCAGGTTCTCGGAAGAACAAGTCGTGTCAGTCTATCTTCAGTCTGCCGGCTATGATTCGATGGTGTTACTGAAATCGGACGTAAGTGAATCTCATCTGGGTTATTCGCTGGAAGAACAAGGTTTATTCGTTCGGTTTCAACCAGAGCAGTTCGTCCAAGTTAATTCCAGGATTAATGAGGATCTGGTAAGAACGGCACTTTGCTTTTTTGGAGACTTAAAGAATAAAGTGATAGATGATTATTTTTGCGGGATCGGTAACTTTTCTTTGCCATTAGCAAGGAATGGTGCGTTGGTTCACGGTTTCGAACTTTCTAAAGACTCCGTAGAAATGGCGTCGACTAATGCAAGAAAGAATGGTCTTAGCGATCGCGCTCATTTTTCTGCTCTTGATTTATACGAAAAATTACCTACCCAGAACCGGTTATGCGACGGGTTGTTGTTAGACCCGCCTCGTAGTGGAGCTGGTCCTCATTTTTCCAATTGGCTCAATTCAAAATCCTGTGAGAAAATCGTATATGTTTCATGTAACAGCGAATCGCTCGCCAGCGACTCTGAAACGATTGTGAGCAAGGGCTTTAAACCCAAAAAGATTGCTCTTTTCAACATGTTTCCTGGCACGAGTCACTTTGAAACTATAGCGTTGTATATAAGAGAATAAAATTTGAGAGTGTTAAAAATCAAAGCCCAGCATGGCGACTCGATGTATAGAGAGTGCCAGGCAGCCATTGGATTATAGGAGGTTTGTGATGCGGATATTACTTTTGGGTCCCCCGGGTGCAGGTAAAGGCACTCAAGCACAATTTATTAAAGAAACTTTAGGGATTCCCCAGATTTCCACGGGTGATATGTTGCGAGCAGCCGTAAAATCCGGAAGTGATTTAGGGTTGAAGGTCAAGCAAGTCATGGAGTCAGGGTCCCTTGTGTCCGACGAGATTGTGATCGAGTTGGTGCAAGAAAGAATTAGTCAGGACGACTGCCAAAACGGGTTTCTTTTTGATGGATTCCCGAGAACAATTCCCCAAGCTAAGGCCATGAGTGAGGCTGCCGTGGTTTTAGATGCTGTCGTAGAGATTCAAGTTGGGGACGAAGAGCTTGTTAAGCGGGCTACGGGTCGACGAGTTCATCCGGGTTCGGGAAGGGTTTACCATATTTTATATAATCCACCAAAAGTGGAAGGCAAAGACGACGAGAGCGGTGAAGAGTTGGTACATAGAGAAGATGATATGGAAGAGACTGTTCGAGAACGTTTGTCGGTTTACTATCAGGAGACCTATCCATTGGTTGAGTACTATAAAGCGATGGTTAGTAAAGGGTTGAAGTACATTGAGGTTGACGGTCAGGGACATGATCTCAAGGAAATTCAGGACGCTATTTCTAAAGGGCTAAGTTCATAGACCCCGCTAGAAAATGCCGAAGTTCGCCATTGGCACGATTGTTACTTCCTCGTTAAGTTGCAAATCACCTTGAGTGCTTGGTATTTCGATCAGACAGTTGCAGTTATTAAACGAGCTTAAGCGATTAGAACTTTGATCGCCTAACTGCTCAACGACTATGCTTCCATCGGATTCCGTGGTGAACAACCCTCTTTGGTATTCTGTTCTGCCAGAAGAGTGCAGGATGTTCGTTTTGATTTTAGCTTTAATTTTTAAAGGATCTTTAGGGTTAGTGCCTTTAAGGTGGTCAATCAGTGGATAGGCTACTAATAATGTTGTCACGATGGTTGAAACCGGGTTTCCTGGAAGACCTAGTATTCTGCAATCACCAATATTTCCAAAAGCCAGGGGTTTACCCGGCTTAAGGTTTAGACGCCAGAAGTCCAGGGATCCTAGCTCTTGAATCGTTCTTGTTATGTGATCAGCATCTCCGACAGATACGCCACCAGTTGTTATCAGTAAATCACATGATTTTGCAGCAGCATCTAAAGCTTGCTCAGTTTCTTTTCGAGAATCTCGGATGTTGCCATGATCCACGATATTTACGTTCAGTTTTTCTAGAGATCTAAGCAAGAAGGTTTTGTTAGACTCAAAAATTAGACCATCCTTTAGCTTGTTATTTTGGGTGTTCGACGAGACTAGTTCGTCTCCCGATGACAAAACGCCAATTTTGGGTTTTCTAAAAACACTAATTTCATTTATGCCGGAAGCCGATAACCTAGATAATGAAATTGGATCAAGCTGGTGTCGCTGCGGAGCGATGCACTGACCTTTTTCAATATCGTGACCGACTGGCCTGACATAGGTCTCGATTGGCTGATGGTCTAGAAAACGCACTATTGATTCGTCTGCAAAGTCCATTTCTTCTTGAAGGATTATTTGATCACATTCGTCAGGGACTTTAGCGCCTGTAAAAATACGAACGCACTCTCCTGGTTTGATCAGGCCGGAAATTGGATGGCCCGCTAGACTAACCCCAGCAAGATGAAAGGTTTTGTCAGCGCTGGTATTCCAATCACTGAGTCTAAGAGCAAAACCGTCCATGGCAGATGACTTGAAAGGGGGTAGAGGAATTGGAGAGAATACATCGTTCGATAAAACTCGACCCATTCCGGACTCCAGAGAGATAGGTTCTGTCTGTGCAATCGGAACTACGAGTTCTTTGATTTTTGTCAAAGCATCTGGAATAGATAGAAATTTGTTATTGGTGACCAAATTGAGTACCACATTGTTTATAGAGACGTCTGGACCCTATTGTAGCCTCGCTTTGCGATCGGAGGGAAAAGACTTCGTTGAGAGTCGATTATTGAATAAAACTCATAACGAACACGTTCTCGCTATGTTGAATAGGCTCTATGAAGAAAACGAAATCGAGCGTCTTTCAACTAACTTAGTTGGTTTTAGCGCGGGTCCGGGTTCATTTACGGGCGTTCGAATAGGAGCTGCTATTGCACAAGCGTTGGCGTTCGCAAGCGGTGGTAAAGTGCTATCTATTCAAAGTCCGATGGTTCTGGCGATGACAGCATTCGAGCGCTTTAAACAAAGTAATTGGTGGGTATCTGTTAAAAGTAGGAAGAACCTTTTCTATCTGGCCAATTATAAAATATCATCGCGCGGCGTGCAGGTGATACAAGCGCCAGAATTGTTTGATCTAGAACCAGAGTGGCTGATGGAAATCAAAAACTCGGGAAACGGTGTTGGAGAGCAGCCAGAGTGGCTTGTCGATATCGAAAGCGACCGGTTCCATACCGGTTTGTATCCAGAAGCTGATTCGGTTCTCGATTTGATTGAGCAGTTGCATCTTGATGGCAAGAGTAGGGATCCTGAATTTGCGTTGCCTGTGTATTTAGAGGGGGACTCTCCTTGGGTTAAGGCGATCCATCGATAGTTGCTCAAACGGTTTTTGATCGTACTGAACGCTAAACGGTGTCTGGAGTAATAGGATGGTTTTGAAGCTCTATTATGAGCCCGGCGTGGAGAGTGAGCTAGATCGTTTCAGAGAGTATTGCGAGTTTCAGGAGTTCTCCAGTGGGGAAGAGCTTGGAAGTGGAAGAGCTCTTTTATTGTCTAGTAAAGGACTTGGTCTTATTACGCCTGGCTTTGCCCAACCACTTTATATAAAAAGAGATAAAGGACCACTAAAACCTTTTATTTCCAACCTTGTAAGAGCATGTATTCCTAAGACGAAACGGTACTCGAAAACCTACTCCATCTTAGATGCTTTTTCGGGGTTTGGTTCTGACACTTTGGTGTTGGCGCTAACCGAAAATAAAATAACCTCGTTGGAAAAAGACCCCTTAATCTGGTTAATTCTGAGAGAACAGGTTTTCGGAATGGAAAATGTCTCATCGAGCTGTCAAGACTGTATCCCAATTCTCGAGGAAGCAACGCTTTTTTGGGATACGGTCTATCTGGACCCGATGTTTCATAGTGTTAGGCAAAAAAGTCTTCCTTCAATGGAATTGCAACATCTGAGGACTTTGTTTTCTGAGGCTAGCCCAGATGCCTCATATCTAATTGATATCGCAAAGCGAGTGTCTCGAGAGAGGGTTGTTATAAAGAGAAAAGCCAAGGATGCACAGATTGGCACGCCGAATTTTTCAATTCATGGAAAGCTTGTAAGGTTCGACGTTTATCGGGGTGAAGCTTCTTGATTTATAGCCTGTCTTATTTCAGTAGAGATTACTCCCTCGGCATGCCTGACTATGTCGCTAATTAGATTGTTAGCCGTTATCGCCCCTTCATCCGATATCGTGATAGCTTTCCTGCGGTTTAATTCTTTTAAGAAGTTGTCGAATAACGATAGGTCGTAGAAATCAGGAGAGTTGATTCCATAGAGTCTTCCGATTTTTTGGCCTATGTTTTTTGCAGCGTGGGTGATCGTATTAGCTTTGTGTTTCTTTTGTACGATTAAATCAAGAATGATAAACATACGCTCTACAGTTGGCGACATAATCCTAGAAATCAATTTGAGATTTCTAAAGCTGGGTTTTGATCGATTGGGAGGCTTTATTGCATCGCCGCTTAGTTCAATAAGGTCTTTTTCGATAAGAAATGATAAGGCTTTTTCTACGTCGATTAGCTCGAATTGTGTGGAGAGTTCCCTCTCCATATAGGGAAGAATCAGGGCCAATATTTCCAAAAGTTTACTTTTCTTTATTGGCAAACGTCTATTGGCGATTAGATTTGCGATGAGGGAGGGAAGACAAAAAAGATGAATGACGTTATTCTGGTACCAAGTCATCAAGACTGCTGTGAAAGGTTCTAGATAAAAAACTTGACCAAATTCCTCGAGATCGATTTTTAACAAGCCTAGTGAGATGAGACGCTGAACGACAGAGTTTGCGTCGACCACATCGTTAGTTATCTTTTCTTTTTCGTAGAGGCTTTTTGTTAGATTGATGTAGAGCTCGAGTTGTTCTTTAAGCGTTTCCTCGTCGAGAGATTGTCTTGCAGTTCCTAGTAATACCAAGGCAGTCAAATTCACTGCATTAACAGTAGCGGCGTCATTGATAGAGTTCATGATTTTTCTGGCTAACAAGTCGGTCGAAGGTTGGTTTGGTGATTTTGAGGATTCTTCTCTCCACTCGTCGAGTTTTAAGACTTGTCCTATGTTTACTTGGACTTTGCCGAAATTTTGTTTTATCAGTTTCAAGTTGACCAGAATATCGCTCAATCTCTCGGTGGTTTTTCGGGCGCCTTTCATCTCTGAAACGTAGGTCGCCCCTTCAATTATCTTTTCGTAACCAATGTAAACAGGGATAAATGCAACGGGCTTGCTAAGTCCACGTTCATGGCTCTCCACGCACATATTTAGAAATCCAAGTTTTGGCGATAGGAGTTTGCCGGTTCGGCTTCTACCGCCCTCAGGGAAAAATTCTACAGAGTGTCCTCGATTGCATGTTTGATAGAGGTATTCTTTGAAAACGTTCGAGTAAAGCTCGTCGCCGCTAAAAGAGCGACGCATGAAGAATGCTCCTCCTTGGCGAAGTATTCTCCCCAGTATCGGAATATTTAAATTATCACCAGCTGCTATGTGGGGAATCATCAGGCCCTTGTGGAATAGTAGGAAGCTGAGTAAAAGATAATCGACATGACTTCTGTGACAGGGTACATAAATCAGGGAGTGTGTTTTTGACACAGCATTAACTCTATCGATTCCAGTGAGCTCTATTCCTTCGTATATTCGATTCCAAAACCAGTTTAGTAGAAAGGTCAGTGCTCTTATTGTCGGGTAAGACATGTTAGAAGCGATCGAGTCCGCAATTTTTCTTGGAAGAGCTATGGATTGATCGGGACGACCCGTCATGCTTTCCTTTACAGTATTACTGCTAGCAATTGAGTCAAGCAATTCATCTCTGTTTTCGAAATTTGGACCTAGAGTTGTTGTCTTTTGACTTTGGATTGTCGATCTCAATAATCTTGCTAACCGTCTTTGAGATATTGAAGAGATTTCTTCTGTTTTGATCAGATTGTCTAAATAGATTGGTTCGCCGAGATGTATCCATATATCTCCCCAGGTTAGGAACAAATTATTTAGCTTTTTTCTGATTCCAGGATGAGACCAATGAGCACGCCTCATACTTAATTTAGTTTTTTCAAAACCGAGAGACCTCCCCCAGAAGACTGTACAAGGAACAAATGCAATTGTTTTTGCTTCTGGCTTCGTGAGCTTGAAATAAGCCTCTAAGTCATCGGTAAAATTTGGACGTACCTTGGTAAAAAGTGACCCTCGAAATAGATAGAGAGTTCTTGGGGCTATCTCTTGATTTTGGCTTGATGAATCTTCTACGGGTCTTGCTAATGATAGCTTAGTGGCAAGGATATCGAGGCTTATAAGGTCGAAAATTGATCGATGGGGTAAAACATAAACTACATGTGTATCAGCGAGGTAAGGTATAGAACCAAAATGTTTAGGTCTGCAAAATGGCTTTATTGCTAAACGTATCAGCTTATAAAAAAGTTTCTTCACTCAATTCTTATTTATTCAAGGTCTAATACCTTTGAATAAATCATCGAAACTTTGATGATTGGTTGATTCGATTTCGACCTCGTAGATGGAATTGTACTTGCTCTCAGAAAGTTCCTCGGCGTCGTCTTGTGTTCTCAAAACGGTCGGACGCAGGAAAACCAGAAGATTCGTTTTGACTTGTTGTTTCCCTCTAGCTTTGAAGAGATTGCCAAATAGAGGAATGTCCCCAACGAAAGGAACCCGGTTGTTTGACATATTGATGTCATCCTGAATTAGGCCGCCGAGCACGATGGTCTGTCGATCTTCCGCTAAAATAGTGGTTTCGATTGTTCTTTTCGAAGTAACGACATCGGCAAAGGCATTTCCACCAACAGGAGTGTTGATGACATTGGTAATTTGTTGAGCTACCTCGAGCCGCACTTCTGAACCATTATGCACATGCGGTGTTACGGTGAGTTCCACTCCGACATCTTCTCGTTGGACTGTATTAAATGGATTGCTAGTTCCATCGCCGGTAGTTGTAAAAGAACCTGTTCTAAAAGGGACTTCTCTACCCACTAGGATTCTTGCTTCCTGGTTATCTAATGTAAGTATGCTAGGAGTTGAAAGTAAATTCGCGTCGGAGTTCGTTGCTAGCGCGCTAACGACAGCTCCAAAGGATATCGCATTTCTATCGATCTTTGCAGCAGCTAGAGTTGGTGAGGAAACGCTCGCTAATCCAGATAAAACGTTTACCTGATCGGACTCGCCTTCGGGAAGTAATCCGCCTATAAGTGAGCCTATTACACCCTCCAAACTGGTGGATATCAGTGGAATGCTACCCTCTCGAGCATCTGCTCCAGCCATCTCGATGCCTATTTTTTTACTTTCATCTATTGAAACTTCGACTATGGCAGCTTCTATCAAAACTTGAGGCCTGCGAATATCGAGTTTCTCCACAATGTCCATGATCTCGCCCATAGTGCCCGGGTCAGTTCTCACAACGACCGCGTTTAATGAAGGGTCAGCCTGTATGATTGTTTCTTCTGATTGCTGTTCAGATTCCTCGGTTTTGCGTCTTCCAGTAATTAAAGCATTCAAAATATTGGCCGCTTCGGTCGCATCCGCATACTTCAATATGATGACCTGAGTAGAGTCAGCAGTCGTTGTAGGTTTATCCAGCTTCTCGACCAGCCTAAGGACTTCTGTTAGGGGACGTTTATTGCCTTTCATTACTAGGGAGTTGTTTCGCTCATTGGCAATGATCTGGACTTTTTGCGGGCCTGTTGCTCCTTTGCCTATTTGTTCTGGAGCTAACTTTTCCAGCAAGGCAACGACATTGCTTACCCAAGCTTCTTTGAGAGGTAACATCACTACGTCTTCTTCGTCTGCGACGTCAATTTCTTTAACCAGCTTTTTGAGTCTCGCGACGTTATCTGCATGATCACTGATAATCAGTATGTTGGACTTTACGACTGCTCCGATGTGTCCATATTGAGGAATGAGAGGTCTCAAGATTTTGACGAGCTCCGTAGCTTCTACATTTTGGGCCCGAATGACTCTCGTGACCAGGCCTTCGGGTGCTAGTGACTCTAAATCGCCACTCAGACCGGGTGCCTGCTTCCCGGTAGCACTCTGCTGAATTTTGACTAGATTCCCTGAGAGGACGGCTGTGTAATTTTGTAAGCGAAGGACGCTAAGAAAGAGCTCGTAAACGCCATCTTTGTCGAGTGGCGCATCAGAGATAACAGTGACTTGTCCTCGCAGCTTGGGGTCAACGACAAAGGTCTTGCCCGTGATGCTTGAAATTTGGTTGATAAACTGATGGATATCAATATTTTTGGCTGTGTTGATTTTCCATGTAGCCTCTTGTGATTGGGCTTGTGTTGAAAAAGTGAAGCACGCGGTAAGCGTGAAGATTAAGATAGAAAGGTGAATTTTGTATTGCATGAATTTTTAGAACTATCGAGGAATTGATGCGGTGATGACGAATCTGCGGGTTCCTCTTTGGACCTCTATTCTAGCAGAGCCTTCAGCCATTAAGGTTTGAATCATTTGTTTGTTTCTGCCTACTTGGTTTGTAGGTTTTCCGTTCACCGACAGTATAATGTCTCCTTGTTGGAGGCCTGTTTGCCTCAAATAAGTGCTGTTTATGCTTTCGTCTACAATCATACCCCCTTGCTTATTGAAGGAAAGATTTTCCTGAGCCTTAACTGCGGCTATAACCTCGTTTGAATTTGATGACTTAATGTCCGAGTTCCGCTGTATGTCTTTAACACTGTTTGGGAAACGGCCTGAGGGTATCTGATTTAATTTAGAGGCTGTTACTGGTTCTTGATTAATCGCTAGGTTCTCGACTCGCTGATTTGTTCTTTTTTTTGTTTGAGTGGTTTTAAGACTCTTGAACGAACCCTTTACTTCTGGAAAAGACAATTCTTCTCGGTTACCTGCACGAATGAATATCACTTTATTCTTTAAAATTTCGATAAGCGTCGCGTTACCAGGCAGCGTGTCTTGGATTCTATACCTTTTGGGCGGTTGGTCCCGCTGAGAAATTATGGCAGCAGAACGCTCACTCGACTCGCTTGCAAAGACTGAAAGTAGAGTGAGCGGTAATTGAGTTTTTGTTGCGGGCTTTGAGTAATCCGTGGTTTCTCTTATGCCTTTATCAGAAGTACCAAAAAGGTTTCTGTTAATTAATTGGTTGATATTGATAGAGTGTTCGTTAGCGAGCTGGCCCTCTTTTGCCCTAGAGGCAGTTGTATCCGATGTCATGTTTGGTGGCTCGATAAGCGTCCAAACTGTGTCGACAACAAACAGAGCGGTTAGGCAGATTAGGAAGTACTTCAAACTAAGATAGATCTTCGGCTTCATCTTATTAATTGTTATTTCCATTTTATCGTCCGGTTTCGACAAACGTGTTCACGATTTAGCGAAGTGAGTATGCGCGTCATTCTAATTCAAATGCCGCGACTTAATATAAATAATTTACCGTTGATAGGGTCTTAATTAGAAAATATATTCTTCCAACTCAAGAACGATCTGTTCCTCGGAGTCTG
>CAJWGQ010000036.1 GCA_913041025.1 uncultured Gammaproteobacteria bacterium
GTAACCAATGGCATCTGGTACTTTCAAAAAACCACTGAAGAACTTGCGCTCTGGCTGTAATACCAGGACCCACTCAACAAAAAGACAATAGGCTCAAGAGTAAATAGAGATCACTCAAGTTTTTGTTTAGAGTTACCAGAGCACCAACAAACGTTCCTTATATGAAAATAAGCATCAGCGCCTCTTCTCCTGCCTGGGACCGAGACGCTTTTTCAGATCAACTCACCTACGTGCAAGAAGCAGAGCGGATGGGCGCAGATACAGTCTGGACAGTCGAAGGATGGGGACAAGACGCAGTAACCCCTCTGGCCTACCTTGCAGCGCGGACCAAAACTATAAAACTGGGTACCGCGATTATGCAAATCACCGCCAGGGCCCCGGCTATGACCGCGATGACCGCGATGACCCTGTCCTCGTTATCAGAAGGTAGATTTATTTTGGGTCTTGGTTCTAGCGGGCCCCAGATAGTCGAGGGCCTTCACGGGCAGTCATTTGAAAGACCACTGTCGAGGATGAAAGAGACAATCAAAATCATCCAGGCCGCGCTTGCGGGCGAAAAAATCACAAGTTCGAGCGAGCAGGTTAAGCTACCCCTACCCAACGGCGAGGGGAAGCCTATGCGACTCGCCCAACCACCCAACGAGGAAATCCCTCTATATCTAGCGACACTCGGCCCCAAAAGCCTCGAGTACACAGGACAGGTCGCTCAAGGGTGGATAGGCACCGCTTTTACACCAGAACGCGCGGACGCACTCCTCGACCCTATATGGGCTGGAGCCGAATCAGCAAAGCGAGACAAAAGCCAGATCGATGTTCACGTAGGGGCGGCCAGCGTGGCTTTTGGAGAGGACATACGATCTCTGGTGCAGCCATTAAAAATGAGCAAGGCTTTTACTTTAGCCGCAATGGGCTCGAAAAATACCAATTTCTACAACGACGCCTATTCGAAATCAGGCTGGGCGGAAGCAGCACAAAAAGTCAGGGATCTTTGGCTAAAGGGTCAGCGTGATCAGGCTGCGCTGAGCGTGCCCGACGAAATGGTTTTACAAACCAACTTGCTCGGTACTGAAAAAATGGTAGCAGAGCGCCTCAGGGTCTACCGCGAGGCAGGTGTCACCACCCTTAAAGTTGCACCGATCGGCTCGGATTTGGAGGAGCGGATCAACGCGCTAGGCAAAGTCATCGACCTTGCGGTTAATTGAGCTTAGCCTTGAAAGGATTCACTTACCTTCTCTGATGCTAAGATCATTTCCTGAAGTGAAGGGCGTTCAAGGATACTGAACCACTCTTTAATAATATCTAAAGGCCTCGCTGGTCGGGGAGGAGACACCATGGAATTAGAGGGTCGAATAAAGCGCCTAGAAGACATCGAAGAGATTAAACAACTCAAGGCCCTTTATTGCGAAATCTGTGACGATGACCATAACCCAGACAGGATAATCAGCATATTCACATCCGATGGCATATGGGAAGGCAAGGGAATAGGTAAGGCTAGCGGTCATCAGGAGATCCGAAAGTTGTTCGAATCGTTTAAAGCCATGATGAGTTTTTCACAACACATGACCATGAACCCTCGTATTCGCGTTGACGGAGATACCGCGATTGGTACCTGGTACTTTTTTGGTCCCTTCACATTCCGTGATGGCAGTCAGGCAAAGTGGCAGGCAACACGTTATCACGAGGAATACGCGCGTACCGATGGCGTATGGAAAATAAAGCACTTGAAAATAGCCCCACCGGGTATGAGCGTAAGATATGAAACAGGCTGGGGATCTGAGCGTTACAATTAAAGAACTCAGAAAGTCCCCAAGAACATCGAAACCCCGTCAATCGACATCGCAGCCTCTTCTTTGCTCCTACCCTTCGAACGCGGCTGTTCTACCCATTAAGTCACCTTCTTCTTAAAAAGTTCCAAGCTATGATGAGTCCTTACCCTACTCATTGACTCAACCTATCCAACCCTTAACTCGAGCTGAACCCTAACGCCTCTCGGTAAGGCTTCATATCCATCCCCGGGTAACGTCGACCGACAGAATCCACTGTCTCTTGCGTCCAGTAAGGGTCACCAGGCGGCGCAAAACCCAAAACTGCGCGCTGCTCGACGTTAAGCCTTTCCAAATAGCGATTGGGCAACAAAGCCATCCTGGGAGCCAGTCCTTGCCAGCTGACCCAATCAGCGTGCCTTTTTCTCCAGCCCCTGTGATGGGTATACCTCACTCTGTTAAGAGCGGCCGGGGTACCTCGGTGCCAAGCGTCTAGTCTATACAAGACACAGGTACCTTTTTTATAGTGAATGGGTCGTTCCCTTTGGTAACGCTCTTCAGTTAATTCAAGAGACCTCGGCCCATCTGAAGTCGATGCAGAACCGTTGGTTGTTCCGAATATAAAGTTGGGAGGGTTGAAGGTTTCGGGTCTGTAACGGGTTAATTCCCCCGCTTTTGCTTTGGCGAAGTGCGTCGCTCCGCCAGCCTCCTCTACGTCGCTATAGTAACAAAGACAGGCAACGACCTCCGGACCCGACTCTCTTGGAGGAACCAACAACGTGTTGTTGCCATAATCTACATGGATATCCTGATCACCGGCAATTGACATCGGCTGGGCGCCATCCTCTTCTCCGACGGGCCTTCCAAATTTCGCGATCAAATGATCTTGATAAAGTCTTAGTTCGGCAGCATCCACACCCAACAGCTCGCTCGCGGCCCTGATCGCCCGGTGATGCACAGACATGTGATTGATAGCCAAGTCAGCAGACTCCTCCTGACGATGAATCCAGGGCATCGAAGAAAATGGGTTGTAACGCTCATCAGACAAACTACGCGCGATGACTTTCTGCTCTGGAAACAGCTCTATAGTCTCCGCTACCGCCTGCTCGACCATCTCACTAGGCCATAGGTCATCAACAACGATAAACCCATCCTCAAGGAAACGCCGCCTTTGATCGCTCGTCAGTAGCTTCGCTTCCGAATCTTGGTCGCTTGGAAGCTGTTCAGGCCACCACCAATCTTCTTCTTTCATACCCTTATAGGGATCTGGAGATGTGTTTTTCATTAGACCACCAACTTGCACCTTGTTTTCAATGTATATCCACCCTATTGGCAGAAATAGGTTAACCTATCATAGTCAAGGTCGCGTCTGCAGAGCCAGACAGACAAACCAACCGGACTAGATCGAATGCTCACACTCTACCCAGCCAAAAAAGTCATCACCATGAATCCTTCGATGCCACAAGCCAAGGCCATCCTGGTGGACAATGATCGAATCGTAGAAGTGGGATCAATCGAACGCATGAAACCATGGCTCGACGCCAAACCTCACCAAGTTGATGACCGTTTTCAGGATAGGATAATCTGTCCCGGCTTCATCGATCCGCACCTCCACCCGAGTATGGCAGCAGTGCTTCTTCCGATGGAGTTCATCACGGCTATGAAGTGGAAACTCCCTTGGGGAACAGTCGAGCCAACGACGTCGGAGGCGTCATTCGATAAACGAATGCGCGAACTGCACCACGAAAAAGGCCCTGAAGAACCGCTGTTCATTTGGGGTTTTCATCAGTTGTGGCACGGAAAAATGAGCAAACCCCGCATTAATGCGGTGACTGACGAGCGCCCCGTGATCGTTTGGCACCGGTCGTTTCATGAGCTGTATATGAACGATGCGGCCCTCCAGATGGTCAGCCTCAAAGAGCAAGACATCAAGCCAGGAGCACAAATCGATTTCCAAAACGGCCATTTTTATGAAACTGGCTTGGGGCTTGCCATTGCAAGACTTAATCCCTGGATACTAAGCCCGGAGCGCTTCGCCAATGGCTTAAAACGATTGAAAGAAGTCGTCCATTATGGCGGCCACACCACCATCGGCGATATGGCGACTGGGCTTTTTGATTTCGAGTCCGAGGTGGCGGCTTTAAACCAAATTCTTGAAGGCGATGATGTGCCTTTTCGGACTCGTTTAGTTGCTCATGGAAGCTACGTTAGAGGATGGGCAGACACACTGGAAGAATCAGTAAAATTAGCGTCGGGACTGACGAACCGAAACACTCATCGGCTGCAATTCGGTCAGCACATCAAGTTATTTAGTGACGGGGCCTTCTTCAGCCAGCTAGCGCAAATGGAGGAGCCCGGTTATATCGACGGACACCACGGCGAATGGCTAATGCCTCCTGAGCTACTGGAAACCAACATACGCGCCTATTGGAACGCGGGGTTCCAGATTCACGTGCATTGCTGCGGAAACCTCGGAGTGGAGTTAACCCTCGATATTCTTGAAAAAATGCAGTTTGAAAGACCAAGATTCAACCACGGGTTTACCTTTGAGCACTTCGGATTCAGCACTCCAGAGCAAATTAAACGCATCAGATCCTTGGGCGCCCAAGTCTCCGCAAACATCTACTACTTGCATGAATTATCGGATATGTACTCCAGAGAAGGGATAGGTCACGAGCGCGCATCACAAATCTCCCGAATAGGATCGTGTTTTAGGGAAGGGATTAACACCACAGTTCACTCGGACTTCACCATGGCCCCGGCCGAGCCCTTGAATCATGCCTGGGTAGGCGTTAATCGAATCAACGCCGCCGGAGAGGTGATGTGCGCCGAAGAGAAAATCACACCACAACAAGCGCTCGAGGCCATCACGATCAACGCAGCCCATGTCCTCGGCATGGAATCGATCACAGGCAGCTTACGATCCGGCAAGTTGGCCGATTTCACAGTACTAGAAGATTGCCCGCTCTCGTGTTCACCCGAAGAGATCAACGATATCCCGATCATCGGCACCGTGTTTGAAGGCAAATCATTTTTCATCGACTAAAGATGCAAGGGGCCAATTCTAAAGACATTCCAATCACCTTAATTTGCGGGTACCTGGGCTCAGGAAAAACCACTCTCATCAACCAAATCCTCAACACACCCCTATTCCCAAAACGACTAGCCATCCTGATTAACGATTTTGGTGACCTAGACGTAGACGCCACTTTAATCAAACAAGAGCGCAATGACGGGAACATAATCAGTTTAAAAAACGGATGCGTCTGCTGCAAAATACAGGACGATCTCGTTTCCACTTTAGAAATCATTAAATCGGAGCAAACCGATGGTGTTTTGATAGAAGCCAGCGGTATCGCCATACCAAACAAGCTCAAGAAACAGTGCCTCGTTCCGGGCTATGATCTAGGCCGTTGCGCCGTTACGATCGACGCACAGAATTTCAACACCAAACGGAAAGACAAATATGTCGGGTACCTTGTCGAACAACAGGCAACCGAGGGAGACCTTTTAGTAATCACCAAAACCGATCTGGCCCCCACCTTTAAATTAGAACTCTCCATCAAGAGCAAGAGTTCAGATCAAAGTGTTAATCGTATCGAACAGGTTTTATCAAGTGATCCCAATTTAACAGAGCACCTTTTCCAACCTCAAAACATGACAACGACGTCTGATGAAACAGAAAAGGGCGTCGGCTTTGCCAGCACCACATTGAAACAAACAAGACTAATTCCGCAAAGCAAGCTCGAGAGTCTGGTCGAAGGAATTCCCAGGTGGGTAGAACGCATCAAGGGAGCAGCTCATACAGATCAAGGCGTAACGCTTGTTCAAGCAAACTCTCACTTTCGCAATTTAACCTCTCAACCCGAACCAGGCCCTAGAGGTTTGATTATCATCTATCCGGAAGACTTTCGCTCAGAGGTCAAAACAACTTTCTACGAATGGCGGGAGTGGTTCTCCATCAGCTAGTAGAAATAATGCTCGGCTTAGAGACTAGTCGACTTTAATCTCGCAGGCCTTAAGACGGTGTGTAAAATCTCGAAACTCTGAGATTCCGGATTGGCCGATCACCACGAGCTCCTTTTTGTCTGCTCTTCCTACAATCTGATTAACTCGCCAATAACGACCCACCACCTGGACATCAAATATCGGAGCAACCTCATCACGATCATCTTCGCTGGTTAAGCCGACGAAACCCTTTATGCGGTAGACGAATCGAGGAATGGTATCCAACAGTTCACGAAATGACTTCCTATTCAGAGGGCCATCAAAGCTAATCGACTCCGATGCAAACTGGCTGTAGTCGTGGACCTGTTTCAAAACTGGTAGATGGGCGCCCTTCAAAGATGACCCAAAAAGCACTTTCTCTAACCCCTCTTTAATCTTGGACGCGAATAGAATCGGTCGGCCTGGAGTTAGTCCTTCAAGCTGATTCGACAGATCGAGTAACTGATCCTCACCCGAGGTCTTGGTGACAATAATCAGGTGTGCTGACTCAAGCTGGCGCAGCAAAAGTTCCCGAGTGAAAATATCGGCAGCTCTTTCTTCTAAGGTTGTCGCATCGACCACGGCTATAACGCCATCCAGTTCAAATCCAGTTTGGTTTCGCACGGTTTGCGTAAACCCAAAGGGATCAGACAATCCACTGGTCTCGATAATGATAGCGGCAGGCAGCTTCGATCTTGCTCGTATCTCGGTCAAGCGATCTGATAAATCAGACCCCAACACACAACAGGCACAGCCATTTTCTAATTCTATGGTCTCGGCATCTCGTCGGCGAATCATCGCACCATCGATGTTGATCGAGGCAATGTCGTTTACTATCACCAAGATTTCGTCGTTAACTTGCTCGAGCAACTTGCACAGCAAAGTTGTCTTACCAGCACCTAAAAAACCACACAACAAAATCACAGGAATCGACTGGGCCTCAGCATTTTGTACGTTATCGCTACAAACCATTTGTCCTGGATGGCCCAAAGTCGTCATCAATACGTCTTTCGCCTCGACCAACCTATCTTCTTCCGAGAGCATATTAATCTGTCCTCGCAAGGTTAACCTTGCCTGCCAGAATCGTTCCTCGTACGGCAATGTCACGGATTCTTCTGGTATCAACCTGAAAGGGGTCTTCATCCAAGATCGCAAAGTCAGCGCACTTACCGGCTTCGATGCTCCCCAGACGATGGTCCTGACCAAGCACGTAGGCCGCGTCCACCGTAATCGCGCGCATCGCCCGCTCCACCGAAATTCTCTCGCCAGGACTCAAAACAGTTTCTCCATCTGAGCCTATCCTGTTCACCGCAATCCAAACAGCTGTCAGGGGATGCATCGGCGCGACGACCAGATTGTAGTCAGAGTGTAGGGCAAATCTTGCCCCCGCATCGACTAAGGAGCCCAGCCTGGCTGTGGCTTCGGTTCGATCCGGGCCAAACCCACGATCATTGTGTATATCGGATCGGTAATGAACAAAATAGGGATTCACACTCGCTAATCCACTCAAAGCAGAAAGCCGCCGAGCCTGAGCAGGAGTACTAATGCAATAGTGCTCTATGGTAAAGCGATGATCAAACTTCGGCGATCTATTTAACAATTCACTAAGAGTATCCAACGTCATGTCAACAGTTTCGTCTCCGTTGGCGTGAGAGTGGATCTGTATCCCATTTTCCCAAAACGGCAGCATTCTCTCCACCATGTCAGACCAGTCGACGTCACCCGTCAACCCCACTTCTCCATCAAGATAGCCCGGAAAATTCAACTTTAATGTCATTGCCGGGTAAGAACCGTCATTGACATACTTGACACCGTGGACCGCAAGCCGATCGGTTTCCTTTGTCTTCATCTCCGAGTAAAACTCCATGAAGTCCTTACCAAAACTTCTGCGTAGAGCAGACTCAAAGGGAACCAACAGCACTCTCATGGGCAAAACGCCTTGCTCAATCGCCCGCATGTGGTCGTCCCACTCTCTTTCAAAGGAGTCCACTCCATAGATCATGTCTGCGGTCGCGGTAACACCACTATCGACCGCTACCTGCCCTTGTAGACTGAGCGCTTGGAGCCCAAACCCTGCCCCATAGACCTCTTCTCGGACAGGTTTTGAAGCAGCACCAACCGCTGCAGACTCTACGAACCAGCCATTCAGTCTCCCATCAGCATATCGCCCCAGGCCATGCAGCTCAGTCTCTTCGTTCACTCCTATATGCTCGATCATCGCCGAATTCGCATAAACAATGTGCGGTGCGTAAGCCAATACCCATATCGGAACATCCTTGGACACTTGGTCGAGCATGTCTCGGTCCAGGTGACCTTTTTGGACCCCTGGATCATACCCCCAGGCGATGACAGGGTTCCTCGATGCTTCGGTGAGCTTTTTTAGCTTTTCCAAAACGGCATCTCGGTCAATGAATCCCGAGACCTTTCGCCCGGACGGGTCGGTCGAGTCGATAGGACCTAGGTATTCGAGCCCCATGTATGTCCCAGAGAGCCTAAGATGGGTGTGAGGATCAATAAAACCAGGGAACAAAACTTTGTTTGAAAAGGTATCGTCTATTTCGTGGGGGTACCGTTCAAGCCACGGTTTCATGCTGTCTAGATTGCCAACAGAGACTACTTTCCCTTCCGCCACCGCCACAGCGTTTGCGACCGGTCTTCCCAGATCCATCGTGCGAATCGTTTTCGCCAGAAACACAGTCAACTTGTCCATTTTCCGATCACTCTGCAATCATGACAATTGGCACCTCAGCCACTCCAAAACGGTTACTCCACTTAACATAGCCCGCGCCCTTAGGAACTAAAACAACCGTAGATAGCCAAGAGGTTTGGTTATATATTGCTCAGAATCATCGAGGAAGTACATGGCAATCATCTCTTCTCTGTTTTCGGACAAATTCTTGCTCTCTATTCTAGTGCTGGCAGTTTTGTTAGTGATATTAGGCAACCCTGCGCTAGCGTTTCTCGCTGCGGCGGCGATTTCTTTATGGTCTAACAGAATAATCATCAAGAATGCGTCCAAGTACTCTAAATACTCTCTTCAAACTGCCATCGTCCTTCTCGGATTCAGCATGAGCGCGGATAACCTGCTCGCTTTGAGCGCAGATTATGCGCTGACCGTATCGGTCTATGTGGTCATCACATTACTTGCGGGCTTATTGATCGGATGGATGATCAGGCAACAGAGCGTCGATAGCAAACTGATCTCGACTGGCACAGCCATATGCGGGGGCACCGCAATCGCTTCGCTATCACCTATTTTGTCAGCCACGCCGGCACAAACGGGTATGTGTTTAGCATTAGTCTTCGTCCTGAACGCCCTTGCCCTCTTGACCTTTCCCTATGTCGGTCAATGGTTGGAACTGTCTCAAGCACAATTCGGCGTCTGGTCAGCCCTCGCGATTCATGACACCTCCAGTGTCGTGGCGACCGCTATGATCTACGGAGAAGAAGCAGCCCAAGTCGCGACCACGCTTAAGCTGGGCAGAACTTTGTGGTTGATCCCCATTTTATTGGGTTTCGCGCTCATCGAAGGCAGCAAGGAAAACAAAGGCAGACTAGTCACCGTGCCTAGGTTTATCTTTCTGTTTATTGGGGCTTCTGTCTTAGCCTCTTACTTCGACTTGCCCTCAGTCTTCATTACGACGACAGGCGTCGTGAGCAAAACCCTACTCGTAATAGCACTATTCCTTGTCGGAATCGCGACCACTCGAGAAAACCTTTCCGTGTTAAATGCTAAACACCTGATCCAAGGGCTCGCCATCTGGATCCTTGTTGTTGCCGCGACGCTAGGTTATGTAATAACCCAAATCTGACCACGTGATCCGATTCACTTACTTGATGTCACTCGCATCGTGGCGCTCTGGCACGCGCTCCTCTTCCGGGCCCCAGGGACGATTTACTCTCCTGCCTCTTTGCACTGCCGGGCGCTCCTCAATCTCTTTTGACCATCGCACGACGTGTTCATAAGAGGATACATCCAAAAAAACAGCAGAATTGTAACTGTTATGGAGGACCAAATTCCCATACCAGGAGTAAGTCGCTATATCCGAGATATTGTAGGTGTCGCCACATAGATACTGACGCGAGGACAGATTACGATCGAGCACATCTAGTTGTCTTTTGACCTCCATTGCAAACCGGTTAATGGGATACTCAAATTTTTCTGGTGCATAAGCATAAAAGTGGCCAAACCCACCACCCAGATAAGGCGCACTACCCATTTGCCAAAAAAGCCAGGACATACATTCCGCCCTTTCTGAAGGATCGTCAGGCAAAAACTCCCCAAACTTTTCCGCGAGATAGACTAGAATCGCGCCTGATTCGAAAACACGAGTCGGCGGCGTGGTGCTTCGATCTAAAAGAGCGGGGATCTTCGAGTTGGGATTAATCTCAACAAATCCACTACCAAACTGATTACCTTCGCCTATGTTGATCAAAAAAGCGTCATACTCGGCACCCTCATGCCCTAAAGCCAAAAGCTCTTCCAACAAAACCGTTACCTTTACTCCGTTGGGCGTTCCTAATGAGTAAAGTTGAAGCGGATGTTTTCCAACCGGCAGTTCTTTTTCATGCGTTGAGCCCGCAATGGGCCTGTTGATGTTACTGAAGGCGGCCCCGTCTTCGGTATTCCAAGTCCACACCTCGGGCGGCGTATAAGAAGAATTTGAATCACTCATAAATTACTCCAGCAACAGTTTTTCATCATCACTATATAAAGAAAATAACAGACGCTCCAAGGCGACCTTATACCGATCTGTTCTAATTAAAGACGTATGGCTCAAGAGTTTCCTGAGCATGAACACGATACTTATGCCAACGACCTCCGCCGTAGTAACTAAGACTCCCAGGCTCTGCCTTGCCCTCCCCGTTATAATACGAATAGCAATCGCGAAACGCGCTGGTCTGAATGTCTACTTGTTTGCAGTGCTCTACATACGCTTCTTCTTGAGCCTTATCTACATCAACCGCGCTCGCGCCCTTCTCTCTCATTGTTTCCAACAACCAGACGAGATAATCACCGTGCACCTCGAGCGCATCGGTAAAGTTAAAACTACCTCCTCCACCCTGAGGGCCTGCAACAATAAACAGATTGGGGAATCCATTACTGTGAATACCCAGAAAGGTCTGAGTACCTTTTTCTTCCCATTTCTCTTGAAGTGTTTGTCCTCCCCTTCCCTCGACCATATTGAAGGTTGCAGCTTCCATCCATTTAAAACCGGTTGCATAAATCAGCACGTCTAACGGATATTCTCTGCCTTCGTGAACGACACCTCTCTCATTGATCTTAGATACTCCCGATGGTGCTGTATCCACCAAATTCACGTGAGGTAAATTAAAGGTGGGCAAGTACTCATCATGAAATGCTGGCCTTTTACACCCATAGGGGTAGTAGGGTTTCAACGACTGGGCAATCTCTGGATCCTCAACTATGTTGTCCACTCGAGTTCGAATTTGCTCCATGATCCGAAAATTGGTGTCTAGCTGCTTCGTCATCATTTCTTCAGCCGTGAGCTCACGCGAGTGCTGCTTCCTTTCCTTAAAATCAGCGACCTTACCAGCGAGGTATTCGTCGTTGGCCTTTAAGGCAGTCCGACCGGAAGAGATTTTCGCAAATCGAGCGCGCCTGGCTTTTGCCCAGCCCGGTTCGGTTTTCCACTGATCGATCTCTTCTTGCGTTGTCTCTCGCTGATCTCGAACGTCGATAGAAGATGGAGTCCTCTGGAATACGTGTAGCTCTTTCACAACTTTTGCGATCTCAGGCACGACCTGTACGGCCGTCGCGCCAGTCCCAATAACACCCACCCTTTTACCTTTTAGATCTACGTTATAATTCCAACGGGACGTATGAAATGACTCACCCTTAAACGATTCCATCCCTTCGATTCGCGCCAACTTAGGAGTAGTCAACAAGCCATTAGCAAGAATGACATAACGAGCCTTCATCTGATCGCCTCGATCTGTGAGCACCTTCCAGCTTTGATGTTCTTCTTCCCAAACGGTCCTCTCGACTGTGGTATGAAAGAGACACTTGTCATAAAACCCAAATTTCTCTGCAAGCTTTTGACAGTACTCCATAATCTCGAACCCGGAAGCGAACTTCATTGTAGGGAAGTAACCCATCTCCTCAAGCAGCGGGAAGTAACTGTAGGACTCGACGTCGCAGGCAATTCCAGGATAGCGGTTCCAGTACCAAGTGCCGCCTACGTCTCCGCCCTTCTCACAAAAACGAACATCTTCGAATCCCGCATTTTTCAATTTATACCAAAGTAATAAGCCTGCAAATCCAGCTCCTACTACCAATATTTCGCATTCATCTTTTAAAGCCTCGCGCTGAACTGGCTCGCTCGAGTAAAGATCTTCTAGGTACCGACTAAACTCTCCTTTCATCTCCATATAATCGGCCGCATCGCGTCGGCGCTCTTTGAAAGCTTGATACTTTTCTTGTTCCTCGGCATTAAACACCGCGCCTACAGGTTCTTCTGGGAGCGTGGTCAAGGACTCATCATTCAAAGCCGAGTACCCTTTACCGGTGATTTTTTCCGTGGCTTTACCCGCCCTGGTATTGAATATTTTAAGTCCGCTATTGGGATCAATTTGAATCGCCATACTTCCTCTCACAGCTTCTCTGATTAACTCTTACCCTGCTATATTTGCCTAGGGTCGTCAATCACAGGATCTCAACCGAACTCAAAGAATCGAAGATCATCTTTCCCCAAAAGATCAAAGCAAGAATAAAGTTTAGATGCTTTGGTCTAATCACCGCTAGAACTGGACAGCGAAGTAGTTCGGCTAAACTCCTACCGCGCCGATATCATAGAGCTCAGCAACTTGTTCGTCGCTATAACCCAGCAGATCACGAAGATACCGGTCAGTATCCGCCCCGAGACACGGCGCCGATCGACTGACCTGACTACTCGTACTTCTAGAAACCCAGGGGATTCCCGTATGCGCCTTTGCGCCCACCTCAGGATGCGGTAATCGTTCGATGAAACGTCGACTCAACAGATGACGGTCTTCAACGATATCCTTGGTTGTCATTGTGGGGAACGCGGCAACGCCTTTTGCCTGTAAACGCTCGGTTATATTCCATTTATCCTTGTCTTGAGTCCATAGAGTAATAATCTGGTCCAAGGCGTCTTCGTTTTGTTTTCTGGCCTTCAGATCTTTAAACCGCGGATCCTCTTCTAGGCCTTTTGAAATTTCTTTTGCCACTTGTCGCCATTCCTCATCCCCAGTAACCGCAATAGAAACCCACGCGTCCTCGCCTGTGCAGGGATAACAACCGTGAGGTGCCATCACGTGACTCCGGTTCCCAATGCGCTGGGGCTGTTTGCCATCGACGACATAGTCCATCCAACCAGATAGATTGAGCACGGCCGTAGCCTCCCAAAGGCTAATATCCAAGTGATCTCCCTCACCGGTTTGTTCTCGTCTCAACAACGCAGAGACCACTCCGAGCGTTCCCGTGATTCCCGCCGTCGGATCTGGCATTGAAAGTCCGATCTCCTGTGGTCCGCCGCCTATATACCCGGTCCCTTCAGACAAACCCGCAAGAGGCGGCATCGCTGGGCCATAGCCCATGTATTCTCTGTAAGGCCCGGTCTGACCGTAGCCACTAATACTGACTAATATCAGCTTGGGATTAATCGCTTTTAACTGATCATATCCAAGTCCCAGCCGGTCCAGCACGCCCGTCGCGAAATTTTGAACCAATACATCGCTTTTTGAAACCAACTGACGAACAATCTCTAGACCTCTTTCATGGCCAAGATCGATCGACATACTCGACTTTCCCTGGTTCCATTGATTGAACATGCCAGAGTTATTTAGTGTGGGCTCCCAATCTTCTGGAAAAACCGGCATCCGTCGGTACAGGTCCGCTCTCTTTGTAGATTCTAATCTAATTACTTCAGCGCCAAGATGGGCCAGGTTAAGGGAACAGAAAGGCCCCGCCCATGCCCAGGTCATATCTAACACACGGACACCTTCCAGCGGCAGACCGATAGACCCTGTTGAATTTACGAGTTCGCGCCCAGACAACGACTCGATGTCATCGTTGTGCTCGCCTAATGTAGGAGCAGCTCGGATAAACGATGCTCGACCCGATTGTTTCAAGGTAGCGCCCCTCATTAACTCGAGCTCGCCCAGATCTCCGAGCGCAACTTTTTCAAAAAACCCTCTAGATCGAAGATGCTCGCTCCTGGACATCTTTTCAAAGTCCATCACAGGCGCGACGCATATTCGATGCTGCTGTGCCGCGTGATATAGATCTTCGGCTAACCAGTCTCCAACAAACTCTTGCACCATCGCGTGAACCATATCCTGGTTCTCGGCTCTGCCCGGTTGATCCAAAAACAACTCCAGAGACGCCCATTCCGGATTTCCCATGAACTCGACCAATCTTTCCCATTGGTCCTGTTCAATACATGCTATAAATACGGGCCTATCCTTCGCCTGGAATATTTTCCAAGGAATAAGCGATCTCGGAAAGATCCTAGAAATAACATCGCCCTTATAACTGAACACCGGGACAGCAACTTCCAGCACAGAGCACACGTACTCTTGAATCGAAAAATCGATCGCCTCACCTTGGCCGGTCGAGCGCGCTTTTTTTAAATACGCCAGCCCTGTCGCGGCAGCCGAGATCGCGGCCATCATAGAACTCTGTTCACCGAAAGGTTTCAGAGGCGGCAAGCTGGGATCTGGCTCAGTGGCCGGACAAAGGTTTGCCCAGCCGCCAGCATTCACAAGATTTATTTCCTCTGTTGAATAATCTGAATAAGGCCCGCTCAAACCAAAAGGGGTAACCGCTAGCACTACCAGGTGAGGTCGACTCTCTAATAGGACATCAGCATCGAGCCCCAATCTCACAACCTCAGATTGTTTTAGTCCGTGCACGACCAAGTCTGCCCAATCTAGAAGCCGACTGAGCTCTGCCTTATCTTCATAATTGACAGAGACACCGCGCTTGTTTACGTTCAGAGCCGAAAACAACAAACCCTCCACAGGTTTACTCTTTTTACCGATAAAACCCGAAGAAGCCCTCAAAGTATCGCCAGTCAGTGGCTCTACCTTAATAACGTCGGCACCTTCGTCTGCAAGCAGTTTGCCTGTATAGGAAGTCGCGACTCCGCCCGAAAGCTCTAACACCCGCATCGACTAACCATCTCACCTTTATGGGTTGATAAATCGCTCAATGCTCAAGCTCCAAACCGTCTATCTCTTTGTTGCCATACGCGGATCGCTCGCCAGTAATCAATCTTTCGAAAAGCTGGCCAAAAAACTTCCGTGAAATATAACTCTGAGTACGCGCTCTGCCAGAGCAGAAAACCTGACAAGCGCTCCTCGCCAGAGGTTCTAATGATCAAGTCAGGGTCCGGCATTCCTTCCGTGTACAGGTGATCAGAAAAAAGCTCTTCATTGATCTCTTCCGGAGCGAGCTCTCCCGACCGGACCTTTACTGAGATCTCCTTCACAGCATCGATAATTTCAGCTCTTCCCCCGTAACCTAAAGCAATATTAAGCTGAAAGTTTTCATGGTCTTGGGTCAATTTTTCGACTGCTTCGATTTCTTCGATCATTTCTTGCGATAGGGTCTGCCTCTGGCCTATCACCTTAACTTTTACGCCTTCTCTCTTGATCACAGGGTCCGTCTGCAAAGTCTTTAGCTTGTTGAGGATGATTTCCATCACCTCTGACACCTCGTCTTCGCTACGATTGTAATTTTCGGTTGAAAACCCGTACAAGGTCACGATTTTGATCTGTAAATCCAGACACCAACTTAGGAAGTCCTCTAGCTTGTCAGAGCCCACCCTATGACCATCGCTTCGTTTAGCAAGGCCCTTGGCCATCGCGTAACGTCGATTGCCGTCGACGATCAACCCAACATGATGAGGCATGCGTCTGGTAAAGACCTGTCGGCGCAGAAGACCTTCATAAAATCTATACAAAAAAGACGGGATATTCATTTCTTTCTTCCTATCAACATGCCTTGGGCATGCATAAAACGCCTAGATCATATTGCATTATGAATCCCGATGTCTTGAAGATTTCTATTTAAATATATAATAGTTCTGGTGCGCTGGATTAGCGCAGAACAGTTACCGGTCATAAAATCTCTAAGGAGACTGTAAAGAGAGAGAAGCAATCGTGTGACAGTGCACGCCAAGAAAAGGCTTTCTCGGTTTAAAGAAAATGACAGAGAAACCCTTTTATTTGCTCACCCGACATTTTTAAGTCTGTTTGCTCTCCTTTCCAAACGCTCTCTCAGTCTCGCATGCCTGCTTGGCGTGAGCGGATAATCCCAGATTAATTTCATTGCAATCCCATAGAAAAATATTGGGCCCAAACAATAAACCCAACGAAGCGCCGTGACACCACTCGCTGTACTAGCCGACATGTCACCAGAGGGATCAAACCCCATCCAGCCGACAATATTTAAAGAAAAACCCGTACCTAAAGCGATCGCGATTTTCTCGGTAAACCCTAAGAACGCAAAATAGGTTCCTGCTCGCGCAGCGCCGCTCCGCGCCGCATCAACATCCACTACATCAGCAATCATTGCCACCGGCAAGAACTGCAAACCGCCAAAACAAAAGCCCTTCACCACGAACAGAAGGAAAAAAGGCAGATAGTCACCGTAATCAAGAAGCAGGTTCGCGCCACTCACCGCTGCCACGGTGATTAATGTACACATGAACGCTTTGTGTTTACCAATGGTTCTGCCTAACCATAACCAAAACGGAATGGCCGCGAGGCCAGCCACAAAATAAAAGAAATACGCAGCCCCGATAGTAGGCACTCCGACGATATCTCTGATAAAGAATAAAGAGACTGCGTTGCGGAAAGACTCGCCAAAAGCCACCAGTAACGCGATGATCAGCACTCTTTTCATAGGACCGTTTTTAATCACCAATCTCAGGCCGTCCATAAAGGTCGGCCGCTTTTCAACCTCGTCGAGATCTGGCTCTCGCACGAAAAAGAACACGATGGCAACGCAAATAGGCAACAGGGACATCACAACAAAAGCCAGACCCGCCAACACCGGGCCGGTCAGGGTGGCCCTATCGACGATTTCTTTGTCCCTGAAGTCACCAGAAAAGGCGCCAATCGCATCAGTCCAAAGTGTCGAGATAACCTGTCCTACTCCTACCCCGCCGTCAGCGGTAATTTCAATAATCATCGGTACAAAGGCGGCGATCAGCAATCCCGCCAATATGTAGAACTCCCTGGCTGCAGTAACCCGGCTCCTTTGGTGGTACTCCGGGGACAACTCAGCTCCCCAGGCCCTATGCGGCAGCGCGATCATCGTGCTTCCTAGGAAAAACACGGTAAGCCAAACCAAGAAATACAAAATTCCCACTCCATCGGGCGGGATAAACAGCATGTAGGTTCCCAGGATCATGACCGGAAGACCTATCAACAACCACGGACGACGTCGACCGATCCTGGTTCTCCAGCGATCAGAGAGTTCTCCGATCACGGGGTCGGTTACCACATCGGTTAGTCGAGCAAGCATCAAAATAGTGCCCACCATCGCCAGACTGATGCCTAGCCCGCCGGAATAGTGCGCGGGAATCCAAATAGCCAAGGGATAACCAATGACAGCTAAAGGCATTCCCAGGGTGCCATGTGCATAGATGGTCTTCTTGGTGAGCTCGAGCGTTGTTTCAGACATCATACTTCCTGAAGCTGTGTTGTAAATTACTGCATCGTGATTGCTGTTTGAAAGGCAGGACGAGCCTCAATTCGGCCGACGTAAGCCTTTAGGTGCTCCATATCATCAGACACGCACCCGATTCGGTTACTCATAAAACACGCGTGCCCCAACATAACGTCGGCGGCAGAAAAATCCCCTATCAAATAGTCCCGGCCTTCGAGCGCTTGGTTTACTGGCTCCAGCGCCTTGCTCAGAAGCTTTTTCGCTTGCCCAAGAACCGTTTCATCGCGACGATCAGGTGGCAACAAGATGGTCTGCACAACGACCGTATTGACAGGCGGCATGACCATTCCCTCACAATAGTGAAACCACTGGAGATACTCGGGGTAGAGATCAGACTCGACGCTAGGCTTTAAACCACCATTCTTATGTCTCTCGATCACGTACTCAACAATAGCCCCAGACTCATATATCTGGACGTCGCCATCATCAAGTACGGGAACACGACCTAATGGGTGGCGTGACCTGTGCTCGTCAGACTTCAAATCCTTCGGACTGAAAGCCATCTTGTTAATATCATAAGGTAACTCTAGCTCTTCCAATAACCAGACGATCCTTCCTGCCCTAGAATTCGGTGCGAAATGCAGTTTCAACATGTTAAT
>CAJWGQ010000037.1 GCA_913041025.1 uncultured Gammaproteobacteria bacterium
AAATGTAATATTTTTGAAATTAAAAAGTCATCTAATGTAATGGAAGCTTAAATCTAATGAATCAAGAGGAAGGCGAGGTGCGCAGAAAGACGGTTTTGATCGTTGATGATGAGGCTGCTATCCGAGAGATGGTGTCGCTGGCTCTTGAGACAGCCAAATTCAATGTTCTTGAGGCAAGTGATTCGCAAGAAGGTCGCGCTATAATCATTGACTCACAGCCTGATGTTGTGCTCCTTGATTGGATGATGCCCGGGACCACTGGTCTTGAATTGCTTAGGCGTCTGAGGAGAGACCCTTTGACAGAAAAGATCCCTGTGATTTTACTAACCGCTAAAACATCAGAAGACAGTAAAATTACTGGCCTAGATTCGGGAGCTGATGACTTTATATCCAAACCCTTCTCCCCAAAAGAGCTAATCTCTCGGATCAAGGCTATCATCAGACGCTCAACAGTGACAGAACCCAGCGAACCAATAAAGGTCGGTGAAATGCTTTTTGATCCAGAGAGCCATAGGGTTAGCATTTGCGATGAATCCGTTGACATTGGACCAACCGAGTACCGAATGTTGCAGTTTTTTCTTACTCACCAAGAACGAGTCTACTCACGTGATCAGATTCTAGACCATGTTTGGGGCGCCAACGTCTATCTGGACGAGCGAACGGTTGACGTTCATATTCGTCGGCTTAGGAAGGCAATTTCGGTTGCAGGACATGAAAAATATGTTCAGACTGTTCGGGGAGCCGGATACAGATTCTCTACCCGGACAAAATAAATCCGACAAAGGTCTTTGTTGTTTTGCGATACGGCATTCAGACTGAAGCTCGACGCTTTTCCGCTTTAATGCTTTTTTCTCTGTTGATCGGAATTCTACTCGAGGCACCGCTTGAATTTTTCTTGCTGGGACTGAGTGTTTATTTAATATGGTTTATGCGAAAAGGTTTTGCGATTTTTCGCTGGGTGGAAGGAGGCATGAGAGGTGCGCCACCATTCAACAATGGTGCGTGGATCGAGGTTATTCGCCTATTAGAGCGACTAAAGCAGTTGCAACGACGCTCAAAAGAAAAACTGCGGTTCACCGTCAAGCGTGTTCGGCGAATGACCAAGTCTCTAGACCAGGGTATGGTTATATTGAATGGAGATTTAAGCTTGGACTGGTGGAATCGCTCTGCCGAGTCCCTGTTAGATTTCCGCAAGACCGACCGAGGTAGTCCCATCACGAATTTTGTTAGGCATCCCGATTTCATAAAGTTTGTTTCAAAGGCACGTTTTAAAGAGCCTCTCCGGATACCTTCTGGCTCCGAACCTAATGTTCAGCTCGAATTCTTCGGTTCTAATGTGGGACAGGGTGAAATAGTCCTTATCGTTACAGATGTTACCGAACTAGATAATCTGGAGAGTTTGCGGAAAGAGTTTGTGGAAAACGTTTCCCATGAATTAAGAACACCACTGACCGTCATTAAAGGGTATGTGGAGACCCTGCGAGATTTATCAGACGTACCCAAGAGCGAGGCCAAGGTCCTCGCTCAAATAAGCCTTCAAGTAGAAAAAATGGAGGCATTAGCTGATGATTTAGCCTTATTATCGAGGCTAGAGTCGGAAACCCCGCCCCAGCCGATAAATCCGTTTAAACTCAAGCCGTTGCTGGATGATATTGTCAATGACGCCAAACGTTTGAGCGCAGGAAAACATGTCATCAAACTCGATTGTGACAGCCGGTTGGAGATTCTCGGAAATGCGAACGAATTACGAAGCGCGTTCAGTAATATTGTGTTCAACGCCGTGAATCATAATCCAAAGGGAGCAAATATAGACATACACGCCGGTGAGGATGCCAACTTCTTAAATGTATCCATCCGAGATGATGGCGTAGGTATTGATTCGACTGAAATACCTCGCCTTACCGAGCGATTTTACCGGGTTGATGCAAGCCGAAACTCACACTCTGGTGGGACTGGATTGGGATTGGCAATTGTAAAGCATACGCTTAATCGATATAACGGTAGCCTCATAGTTAGCAGCCGAATCGGCGAGGGCGCTGAGTTTTTGTGCAAACTGCCCAGGACATGATGAGCTGCCTTTATTGTTTGATATCCGAGCAGCGAAATTGGTAGTGGAGGTAGTAGTCACCCTCCCGAGATTGAATCATCTCGCTCCATTGCATTTCGAGGCGCCATCCCCTCGAGCAGTTATGTGCCATATCCAAATGTAATCGGTGAATGGCAAGATTAACCGATTGCTCGAACTTTGCATCTGATCGCAAAGAATACTTTCGGCGAGCAATATATGCTTGATTTGGGGTATGCCTGATCGCATTTGGGGTGCTTATATTGCGTTCTGCGATGCCAGAGACAGAATCTAATATTCCGTCGCCAAAAAGCGATATCGGGGTCTTCTTTGCCTGATTCAATGACTGATCTTTGTCAATGTGCTCGCATGAACCTATTTGGGAAACAAAATCAGACTGATCGATCGCATCTGCATCAAATTTGCACTCGGAGCTTGCCATGGTCGAGACCATCAATAATATGGGATAAAACCCATTTGTGCCTTTTAAGGATAGTCTATTGGGTATATTTTGACCGTTTATAACCTCGTTTAAAATTTTTTTTTGAATTAAAACTTGTGTTCTATCCCCAACCCCAGTGAATTCCAGTCTTGTTCATTGGAACCCTCATTTTTTGTTTAAAAGACGAATAGTTTGGTCTTATTTGACAGTTTATAATCTTCACCCACAGAAAGAGTGTCTTCCTCGTTCCCTGTACTATCATCCTCAACGCGACCATATTGTGCCTTTAGAATGCAATTTCGATTTGGTAAGAGGCACTTAAAAAGTAGCCTGATTCATCCAGACCGGTCAGATCGTTTTCGTTTTGCTGAAGCATGAAACCCAGAGCCTTGAGTCAATTTTATATCGACCAATCAGGCGCAACAAATCCTGTTTGTCAACGTCCTGATCTCCGGTCAACGCTAGATATAGATTCTCTCCTGAATAGCTTACCGAGTAGGACATGCCGTCAGCTATACCTGTGTCACTGCTCCCATCTCCATCTATATCACTGCCCTCACCGGGGACTATGGCTATGGTTGCGGATAAGCCATTCAGCTCTGGTGAAGTGTAAGCAAATACATTGGACAGTCGGTTTTCTCCTTCAAACGTGTGTTTAACGTCGCCTTGAAGATCATTAAAAAGATCAACTTTGCTCAATGTGAGTTTTGTAGGGGAGTCGTGTTTGCCTGCCCAGATGGTGCCGAAATTTCCCATTATTCCAAGCATAATATTTCGTTGCGACAGCGTTAGTCGATCACGGTCAACCCGGCAGGATTCATCCCCAGCGGAGTCATCAACACAAGCGGTGGTGCTCGATGTCTTATTCCCATCATCAGCGTACATTTCAAACTCGGCTTTGTAGATGGCGAAAAGACTATCAGTGATTTCTGTTTTACCGGCAAAGCCAAAACGTGATGCATTGCTGTCCAATTGCCAGTGCTTGTTTTCATCCTGATCATCGTTCACCACAGATATGTTTATTTTTCCATAGGTTTTTCCGTCGATCGGTCCCGCGGCCATTGGGTTGCAAGAGAACCCGAGAACAAAGCTTAGCGCCGTTATTCGAATGGCTGATTTCATTTATTTCTCCATAAAGTCCGAGACATGAGTAATTGTTTTTCGCAATAAGTGTCATGTGTGTTGCTTGGCAAATATATGGCAAAGTTATTACATTTTTGTGACATGAAAACAATATTGTCATTTTAATGTCACAAACTTTTCATAAAGTGATTTTAAAGTGTCTAAAACGGAGTCAGACATGTCTATCAAAAAAACTTTCGAAGTCTTTTTAGCAATCACACTGGTGTTGTCACTCGCAGCCACGACGTCTGCCAGAGAAAATATTGAAGTGGTTGGGTCCTCAACGGTCTACCCTTTCTCTACCGTGGTAGCGGAGCGTTATGGAAGAAGCAGTGGCAAAGCGACTCCAAAAATAGAGTCGACCGGGTCGGGTGGCGGGATGAAACTATTCTGCTCCGGTATCGGCACGCAGTTTCCAGATATCACGAATTCATCCCGCAGGATGAAAAAGTCTGAGTTTAACCAATGTCAAAAGAATGGTGTGTCGGAAATTGTCGAGGTACAAGTGGGTTTCGATGGGCTCGTAATGGCAAACTCTGTCGAAAGCCCAGTTATGAAACTTTCTCGCAAAGAGATCTTTTTGGCACTGGCCGCTAAAGTTCCCGGAGACAAAGAGGGGGAGTTAATCGACAACCCCTACATGACTTGGAAGCAAATAAATGAGTCGTTACCGGATGATAAGATAGAAGTGTTGGGCCCACCACCAACATCGGGTACCCGGGATGCATTTGTCGAATTGGCGATGGAAGGAGGTTGCAAGGCGATTCCCTGGTTGGCAGCAATGGAGAAGACGGACAAAAGAGCCTTTAAAAGCATCTGCCACACGATTAGGGAGGATGGGCACTTCATAGAAGCCGGTGAAAACGATAATCTTATCGTTCAGAAACTTCAGGCGAATCCAAAAGCCCTGGGTATATTCGGCTTCAGCTTTCTTGATCAGAACGCCGATTCCGTTCATGGAGCGTTTATAGAAGAGGTTGCCCCTGAATTTGACTCTATCGCAGATAAATCTTACCCCGTATCACGGCCGCTTTATTTTTATGTGAAAAAAGCACACGTAGGCGTAGTGCCCGGTATCCAGGGTTTTCTTGATGAATTTACTAGCGAAAAAGCCTGGGGCGAGGAGGGTTACCTTGCCGAAAAGGGGATGATCCCGCTGTCAACCGAACAGAGGCGGCGCACTGCTAAAAATACTCGAGCTATGTTGCCGATGACTGGTGATGAACCATTGAAATAGTGTGAATAACTTGGCGCAGAGACGCCCAATTTGTTGCTTTACATGCCAATTTTATGAGGTTTGATAGCGCCTTATGCAATCGAGTGAAATGTTCCTCCTCTTGTTAGGTGCCTCCGTCTTGGCGTTCTTCCTAGGGCGACGCCGTTCTGAGGCGCTCGCTCACATCTCAGGTGGACTTAATTCCTTACATTCGCTCCCAAATTATCACGGTTATTTCACTGCTATTTGGACCGCGCTGCCAGCGCTCTTAGTTCTGATAATCTGGATGACGCTGGAAAACTATGTGATTATCAGATTAACTTTTGAGTCACTTCCAGAACATCTGCTCCCAACAGACACCTCAAGCACGACCTTACTCGCAAATAAAATAAATAACTTGGCTTTGGGTGTCCTGCCGCCAGTCGGACAGCCAACTGAGATTTTAGCGGCGGCGAAACAACTTCTTCTTTACAACGAATTCTCACGCTGGACTATGGCGGCTGTTGTTTCGTGTACCGCGCTGATGGGATTTAGTTGGGGAAGGTCATATTTGTCGACTGAATTTAGAGCTCGTCAGCCGGTTGAAAGTGTGGCCCAATACGTACTTTTTTGCTGCGCCGTGGTGGCTATCTTTACCACTCTTGGGATCTTATTATCGGTGATCTTCGAGTCGCTGCAATTTTTTAAGTCTGTGCCAGTATTTGATTTCGTGTTTGGTCTAGAATGGAGCCCGCAGACAGCGATCAGAGACGATCAGGTTGGCTCCTCTGGGAGTTTTGGGGCGGTACCATTATTTGTTGGCACCTTGCTCGTTTCGGCTGTAGCAATGTGCATTTCGGTCCCTGTCGGTTTGATGTCAGCCATTTATTTAGCGGAGTATGCGCACCGATCAACCAGAACTTATGCGAAGCCCGCTTTAGAAGTTCTAGCAGGCATTCCAACAGTGGTTTATGGATTTTTCGCGGCTCTTACCTTGGGCCCATATTTGCGCACAATCGGCGAAAGTTTTGACTTATCCGTATCATCCGAAAGCGCGCTTGCGGCTGGGATTGTGATGGGCGTCATGATTATCCCGTTCATCTCTTCTCTTGCGGATGACGTTATTACTGCGGTTCCACAAGCAATGAGAGACGGATCCTTGGCTATGGGCGCCACGCATTCCGAGACAGTCTGGCGTGTCGTTATTCCAGCTGCATTGCCGGGCATCGTGGCAGGGATTATGCTGGCTATTTCAAGAGCAATTGGGGAAACGATGATCGTTGTCATGGCCTCTGGTCTCGCTGCGAATCTCACAGCGAATCCGCTCGAGTCTGTTACCACCGTGACGGTACAGATTGTCACCCTGCTAACGGGTGACCAGGAGTTTGACAGTCCCAAAACGCTGGCAGCATTTGCCCTTGGACTCATGTTATTCATTGTTACTTTAATCCTAAACGTGATAGCCCTTCAGGTCGTGAAACGATTTCGAGAACAATATGAGTAAACCCAGTAGAAATTTAGAAAGAATTCAAAGGTCGCTGGTATCCCGGTATCGTGCTGAAAAGGCATTTCGTCTTTGTGGAGTTGCGGCGGTGACTCTGGGACTTCTGGCAGTCTTGGTTCTTTTTGCCGATATTTTTCTTAAAGGAAAGAGCGCTTTTTCAGCAACCTATATTCAGCTCGAAATCAATTATGATCAAGAGGTGCTTGGCATAGACGACCTGTCTGATGAGGGGGCGTTAATGTTGGCTGATTGGGATGGACTGCACAAAACCGCTTTAAGGCAAGAATTTCCCCAAGTGCGAAAAAGATCAGAAAGAAGGGAGCTTTACGCTTTGGTCAGTAATGGAGCCGGTTACGATCTCAAGGAAAGGCTTCTGAGCGAGCCTGAGTTGTTGGATCAAACTGAAAAGTTTTGGATTCTTGCTGATGATGATATCGATACTTACTACAAGAGTTTGTTGAAAGGGCGAGCCTACACTGCTCGACTTTCTCTGGCTCAGCTAGAGCGAGTCAAGCAGCTCATTGATCAGGATAGAATTGAGCTGCAATTCAATGCAAACTTCCTTAGTCGAGGAGATTCTCGGGAACCCGAGCAGGTAGGAATTAAGGGCGCAATGTTTGGGTCTTTTTTTACACTCGTTATAACCCTTCTTCTCTCATTTCCTATTGGTATAGCAGCTGCGATGTACTTGGAAGAATTTGCGGAAAAAAATCGTTGGACTGAATTCATCGAGGTAAATATCAACAATTTGGCAGCGGTACCATCCATAATTTTTGGGTTGCTTGGACTCGCTATATTTATAAACTTTTTCAATGTGCCGCGTTCAATACCGTTTTTAGGGGGCTTGGTTCTGGCAGTGATGACATTGCCAACCATTATTATTACCAGCCGTGCAGCAATTAAGTCTGTTCCGCCATCCATTCGGGAAGCTGCTCTGGGGCTGGGTGCTTCCCCAAACCAAGTGGTGCTGCATTATGTGGTACCATTGGCGATGCCTGGCATGCTGACCGGCTCCATAATTGGAATGGCGAGAGCCTTGGGAGAAACTGCGCCGTTGCTTATGATAGGCATGGTGGCGTTTATTGCAGACGTGCCTGGCGGTTTTACTGATCCAGCCACAGTGCTGCCTGTGCAGATCTTCCTCTGGGCGGATAGCCCTGAGAGGGCCTTTATTGAGAAGACATCAGCAGCTATTATGGTGTTGCTGGCTTTTTTGATAACGATGAATCTATCTGCCGTTTGGCTCCGCAAAAAACTAGAACGACGCTGGTGATAAGGATTTGAAATGTCAACTACTGTAGTCTCCGCAGCCGAAACAGACTCTAATCCACGTTCACAGGATTTGATGAGTGGTGATCAAACGAATTTCTTAAATGATATTCAAGATCATGTAACTGTTGGAACTTGTTTTTCTGAGAATGCGAAAATGTCGATCAAGAATGTGAGCGTATTTTACGGAAACAAGCAGGCAATCTTTGACGCGTCGGTCGATATTACTGAAAATCAGGTGATTGCCATGATTGGTCCATCCGGGTGTGGTAAGTCGACTTTCCTGCGGTCACTGAACCGGATGAATGATACTATTGGAGGTTGCCGGGTCAAGGGCCACATCAGTATGGATGGACAGGATCTATACTCTCCCAAGCTGGATGTTGTGGAATTGAGAGCAAGGGTCGGGATGGTTTTCCAAAAGCCTAACCCCTTTCCTAAATCCATTTATGACAATGTTGCCTATGGTCCCAAGATTCATGGCCTAACAGATTCGCGATATGAGCTGGATGAGATTGTGGAGGAAAGTCTTCGACGAGCCGGTCTTTGGGATGAGGTCAGTGATAGATTGCAGCAGCCCGGTACGGGCCTCTCCGGCGGGCAACAGCAGCGCCTTTGCATTGCCAGGGCGATTGCCGTCAGTCCCGAGGTGATTTTGATGGATGAGCCTTGCTCAGCACTCGATCCAATTGCAACGGCAAGGATAGAGGAACTAATTGAAGAACTTAGCCAGAATTTTACGATTGCGATTGTGACACATAATATGCAACAGGCCGCGAGAGTTTCTCACCGCACAGCCTATTTTCACCTTGGTAAACTCATTGAGGTGAATCCGACTGAACAAGTATTTACCATGCCTGAACATCATCTTACGGAGTCCTATATTACAGGCCGTTTCGGCTAAGAAGGAGTTTGTTTTGGAAGAGATTGCGCTCGAAAATCATATTGTAAAGCAGTTTGATGAGGAATTAGACGAGATACGTGCCCTGTTAATGGCGATGGGAGGTATGGTTGCACAGCAGCTGCAGGATTCTATTCAATCGATTGTTAAGGTGGATAGTGGATTGGCTGATAGCGTGATTGAGCGGGATAAACGGGTAGATGAGATGGAGCTTGAGATCGATGAAGCCTGTTTGACTATTATAGCACGAAGGCAGCCTGCGGCGACCGACCTGAGACTTGTAATGATGGTCTCTAAGGCGGTCAACGATCTTGAAAGAATAGGTGATGAGGCTAAAAAGATCGCTAAACAAGCAATTCTACTTTCTGAACAAGAAAAACCATGGGGTTTCACCGAGGTGAGGCATCTTGGCAAGGCAGCGCTGAGCATTTTAAATAATGCTTTAGATGCTTTCGCTCGGTTCGATACTGAGGCTGCTTTAAGAACGTTCAATCAAGATCAGCAAATTGATTTAGATTATCAGACGGCATTGCGTGAATCAGTAACTTATATGATGGAAGACCCCAAGAGTATTAGCCGCGTGATCAATATTTTGTGGGTTATTAGATCGCTTGAGCGAGTTGGCGATCATGCCAAGAATCTTTGCGAGCAAATTGTTTTCGTCGTACGAGGAACGGATATCCGGCATCAAGCAGTTTTTGATGACACGCATTAGCCAGCGAATCAAAGGTTAGATTCAGCATAGATTCATCCACTTCGCAGTGCAACTTCCGGTGAAAACAAAAGCCCGATCTTACTGTCATAGTTTTGTCATCTTATTGTAAATTTTAATTCACTTTTTTGTCACGTTATATTCATTTAACGCCTTTATTCTTTCGACATTCGAGATGCTTTTTTCGGTTCAGATTAAAGTTAATCGATGTAAAAATAACGTTAATTCAGATGGTTAAAATCTTTTCGATTTCGAACCACACGGCGGATGGGTAAACATTAATGACTAAACGAATCGTTTCCATGGCGTTATTTCTATCTGCGCTTTGGGCGCCAGCTGTCCTCGCAGAACCAGTTTTCATCCAAATTTTTCTCGATGAAGCACCCGTGAAAGGCGTGCAGATCTACATTGGCAATGAGCTGATTGGCTCTTCGGACGATGCCGGCATGCTTGAAACAGACTTGGCGCCTGGAAATTATCAGGTAGACCTCGTTAACGATGATGCTCGCTTCCCTGTTTCGATACCCGTAGAGGAACAGGCAGAATCAGAAGCAACTGTTATTTTCAAGAGGGCGGAGGGGGAAAAACCTGTCATTCAGATAGGTGTGTATAGATCAGATGATGCCGTTTATGGCTTGGTGGCAGGACAGGTTATTTCGAGCGACGGGACGCCAGTGCCAAACGCAGCGGTTTTTGTGGAAAATCTGGACACGGAAGTTTACACCGATTCCAGAGGTATTTACTCACTTGTTCTAAATCGTGGAAAGCACGAGATCGAGGTCGAACATCCCAATTTTGAGAGCGCTATGGCTTCGGATGTCAGGCTCTTTGCTGGCGGAGGGGTTAATGCAAGCTTCCGTCTGCTTGATACCGGTCCTGATGGCCAGGAGATAGACTTGTCGCCCCAACGTCTTGAAGAAGTGGTCGTGCTAGGTGTTTTTAATGCCACCGATGATACTGAGAGCATCGAGCGTTATGCCACCACAATTGTCAGTGCTATCGATGCCGAGCAATTGTCACGCTTTGGTGACAGCGACATTGCCGGCGTTCTTGGCCGAATTTCTGGTTTGGCAGTCACTGACGATAAGTTTGCTAATGTCAGAGGCTTGGACGGACGATACATAGCAACCAACTTCAATGGGATCATGATGCCCAGCACTGACCCTATGAGACGCGATATCCAATTGGATTTGTTTCCTACCGGAATTGTTGAAACGATCGAGGTACAAAAGTCTTTTTCTGCAGATCAGCTTGCCACGACGACTGGCGGATCGATCAGTATCAATACGAAAGGACTGCCCGATGAGAGAGTGGCCAAAATATCAGTCTCAATGGGCTTTAACTCGGATTTCACTGGCGATGATGTTTTAGGTTACCGAGACAGCGAATCCGAAGCCCTTGGCTTTGATAACGGTTTGCGTGACATGCATGGCACTGTGCTCGAAGATACTGAGAGAGGGACACGCTTGGTTATTTGCCCTGCATACGACTACTCTCAGGGCGACCCGGACCGAACCACTAATATAACCCAGACGGGACAAGACATAGCCGGTCTTTATGATGGTTGCACGCCGCAACCTGTTGCGATGGCGTATGCGCTCTCTTTCCGACCGGACTACGACATTGATCAGGTCACGGCTGACCCTGATATAGGATTCGATATCAATTTCGGCGACCGCTTAGAGTTTCAAGATGGTGAGCTAGGCTTCTACTTATCCGGTAGCTATGGCAGATCCATGGGCGACAGAGGTGACGCTGTCTTAGATAACCCCAACGGTGTCACCGGCGGCTACCTCAGGAGCAAGGACAATGTCGTTGTCTCAGGCTATGGCGTTGTCGGATATGAGTTTGACGGTGGTGAGATTCTTTCAAAGACGACTTTATTGCGATCGACCGATGATGTGACGCGAAGGTCCTCGGGCATTGAGAGTCGGGAGGAGAGAGATCTGACGGACGTTATTCTCGAATACGTCCAGCGTCAACTGTTCTCAACAAGTTTGAATGGTTTCAACGAGTTTTCCATCGGTGAAATGGAGAGTAAGTTTGACTGGCGCCTCGGTTACTCAGAAACAGATCGGTTGGAACCAGACAGAAGATCCTACTATATCCAGAGTAGCCAGTTAGTTCCCTCATCCGTTGAAAGACGCTGGTCTGACTTAAATGAGGTCAGTAAAGATGTTGGTTTTGATTTTGATCTATCTGCGGACTGGGGCAGTGAGAATTTTTCTACCCTCACGCTCGGGGCACTCTACTCAGAGAAAGAGCGTGACGTGGATATGTGGCGATTCAGTTTTCGTCAAGGTAGTTATCCGGTAGATAGAGGTGTTGCCGATGGTGTGGAGGCGGTGCTTAGCATCGAGAACATCGCTGCAGATGCCTGGCGACTAAGAACCACCACCACCGCTACTGACTCCTATGAATCTTTGGAGGAAACAACGGCTTACTATTTTAAGCTGGTCAACGAGATTGGCGTCGATTGGACGGTCGAGTTGGGTGCGAGATTCGAAGACTTTACTCAGGAAATACTCTACCCTAACGCACCGCAAAACAACGGCATCTTGGAAACTGATGACTGGTTTCCAGCCGTCAATGTGACATGGCGTGCAACTGAGGAGCTGCAATTTCGTCTGGGTGCAAGTAAGACGGTGTCCTATCCCGGATTGATTGAGCGCTCCGACTCAAGGGTATTTGATCCAAAAACTGACGATGTGATCATCGGCAATTCAAATCTTGCTGTGGCGGAAATAGAGAACCTTGATCTCAGGGTGGAATATTATTTTGGAGAGTCTAGTCGGGCTTCTCTCGCCTTTTTTGTGAAAGAGATTGATAACCCCGTCGAACGGTCGATAGCCGACTCTTCCGGCTCTCAAGCAGCCTCTGCAATTACGTTCAAAAATCAAAAAAATGCAGAACTAGAGGGTATTGAACTCGATTTCAACACCACTTTGATGGAAAGGGATAACTTCGCAGTCTTCCTTAACGGGAATTTGTCTTACATCGATTCTACTGTTGATCTGTCTGACAACCAATTGAGACTTGAGGGCGAAACGGCAAACGGGCGGCCGCTTCAAGCACAATCCGAGTACTTGGCAAATCTTCAATTAGGCCTCGACCATTTTCCGAGCGACCAGAAGATTACTGTCTTGGTGAATCACTTTGATGATCGCATATATCGAATAGCGCGCGGAGCGGCTAGAGGGCCAATCATGGAGAAGGGTCGACTAGTCATAGATTTGACTTATGAGAATTTGATCTCGGATCACTGGGTCCTAAAGTTCAAGGTCAGAAATTTAACGAATGAGCCTGTCTCCTATGTGCAAAACAATCGCGAGATTGAGCTGTATGAAACTGGAACATCAATTAGTGCGTCGCTTAGTTATGAGTTCTGAGGCCGGACCAGATCTCAAAGCGCTCCTCATGATGTTTATTGAACAAAGCAACAAAACTACTAACTTAAACTAGGAAGGTAACCATGAAAACAAACTCATACGCAATCAGTCTACTGGCATCCTTAGTGCTTGCAGGTCTTGCCGGTTGTGACGGAAATAGCGAAAGCGCGGGTGACATTAGCGTCACCGTTGAAAATCCAATTACAGTGGATAACAGTGTTGAAAATAACACGACGACGCCTCCGCCCGTGGTTGAAGAGACACCGGCGCCCACTGGAAACTGTGCGTTGGTGACAGAAGCTAGTTTTGTGAGCTTCAATTCGGATTGCTCTATCGGAACCCTTAGCGGGACTATAGACTCGAGTTACACACTGATCGAGAATGTGAGTTACGTTCTGGACGGTGTTGTTAAGGTTGGCAACGGAAACGTTGAGATTACTTCAGCGACTCAAATGCAGGATATTCAGGCCGCAGGGGTGACTTTGACCATCGAGCCCGGTGTCCATGTTAAAGCAAATTCAGACGGCGTGCTTTTGGTTACCCGCGGTTCCAAGTTGAATGCCGATGCCTACAAAGCGAAGCCAATTACCTTCAGCAGTGGGTCGGATGCCAACTATGCAGGCACCGGTGAGTGGGGCGGTATCGTCATTCAAGGTTTTGCGCCTCAGTATGGAGCCGGTAACACCGGAGCTTGCTGGGCTGACGGGAACGAGTACTGCAACGTAGCTGGAGAGGGCGGAGATTTTGTAGGAAACTATGGAGGCAATTTGCCAGCGGATGATAGTGGCATTATTCGGTATGTGAGAATGGCAGAGGGTGGCCTCATAGCCGGGCCGAATAACGAAATAAACGGTTTAACCCTTCAGGGCGTCGGCTATGGAACCATCATTGATTACGTTCAGGTCCATGGCAATCAGGATGATGGTATAGAGTGGTTCGGGGGGACAGCAAACGTTACCCATGCGGTTCTAACGAATAACGACGATGACGATCTAGATTTTGATGAGGGCTATAAAGGCAACATCCAGCATGCATTAATCATAAAGAACCAGACTTCGGGCGGGAAGCCCATTGGATCAAATGACCCTCGCGGAATTGAAGCTAATTCTTCGGATGCGGATTATGTTCCCCAAACTGCCGCGGTCGTTGCTAATGTAACTATTGTCGGTGGCGATGCGACAAACTGGGATGGAACCGACTTCAGCGGAAAAGAATTCGGTATGCGGCTGCGGGGCTCTGTAACTGCCGCAATACACAACTCGGCAGTGACTGGCTACAAAGTAACGTGCGCCAGAATTGATGATTCAGATGATGATGGTGATAGTGCCACGCCAAAAATTGATACCCCGATCACAATGCAAAACTTCTTATGCGATACCCCAGGGGCCACCTTTAACAAGGAGCAACCGGAAAGTATCACGGGTCTTGTCACAGAAGGCATTAGTTTTGACGACAAGATTGCAATAGTCAATGCTACAGCAACACTTGATAACTCTACCACGATCACCGCGCTAGATAATGGATCTGCATTTGCATTTGATGAGACGAGATACATAGGTGCAGTTGACCCGAGCGCATCAGAGGCCTGGTGGGCTGATTGGACGTTCCCTGGTACCGTTTCAGTCGTCGAGGAGGCTGATGACTCTCCAAGTTTCGCGACATGCAACAGCGCTAAGACGCAGTGCACATTGAAGGGCACCATTGACGCAGACTACACCATGGTTGCTGGAACGGAGTACCAACTAGAGGGCGTCGTAAAGGTTGGTAACGGAAACATTACCATATCGGATGCCGCTGGAATGACGGCTATACAAGACGCTGGGGTAACTCTGACAATCAGACCGGGGGTTGACGTAAAAGCTTTCGACGACGGGGTTCTTCTGGTAACTCGCGGATCGAAGCTTTTTGCGAGCGGAACAGCCGATAAGCCGATCACGTTTAGTAGTTTGGACGCTGATTATGCAGGTACTGGTGAGTGGGGTGGTATCGTTATTCAAGGTTTCGCGCCTCAGTATGGGGCTGGGAACACAGGCGCTTGTTTTGCCGCGGGAGAAACGTGGTGCAACGTGGATGGAGAAGGTGGCGATTTTGTTGGGAAATATGGCGGTAATGTTCCTGCTGACAACAGCGGCGTTATTCGATACGTTCGAATGGCTGAAGGGGGCTTGATTGCCGGACCAAACAACGAAATCAACGGCCTTACACTTCAAGGCGTCGGACATGGAACCCTTGTCGAATATGTCCAGGTACATGGCAATCAGGATGATGGTATCGAATGGTTTGGTGGAACAGTCAATGTCAGGTATGCATTGTTAACAGATAATGACGATGACGACATTGACTTTGACGAAGGCTTCCAAGGCAACATCCAATACGCGATGATAATTAAGAACCAGACGGCAAATGGCAAGCCAATAGGGAGTAACGATCCTCGAGGCCTGGAGCTAAACTCATCAGACGGCGATTATGTGCCGCAGACAGCCGGTGTGGTGGCAAACGTTACCATAATAGGTGGTGATGCAGTGAACTGGAATGGCACAGACTACACCGGTAAAGAATTCGGGATGCGAGTTCGAGGTTCTGTTACAGCAGCTATCCATAACACAGCTGTGACCGGTTACAAGACTACGTGCGCCCGTATTGACGATTCAGACACCGATGGTGATAGCAGCACTCCAAAACAGGATACGCCGGTTACCATGAAAAACTTTCTCTGTGATGATGGCGCAGCTGTAACCTTCAACAAAGAAAGTCCGATAGACGGCGGAACTAACATCATTCAAGAGAACATAACTCTGGACAGTAATTTCGCTGTTACCAATGCATCGGCGTCCGTGGCTGCTGAAGGCATAGCGTCTCAGGATAATGGGTCAGGTTTCTCTTTCGATTCGACGGACTTCATCGGTGCCGTCAAGCCCGGAACAACGCCTTGGTGGAACGGTTGGGTATTACCGGGATCGCTGCCGACCGGCACGGTTCCTAACATTCAGTAGTCTTTAGCTTATTCAAGCATAAAAGCCCCGGCAACGGGGCTTTTTTTGGCCGCTGGCCAGAAAATAGTGGACAGATTGGATATATAGAGTGCTGCGCCTCAAGCCTTTATGGGCTGGTCTTTCATTACGATGCCTTAGTTGATCCTTTTCGCAGCAATTTTAGACGTGACTTGATGGCTTCGAGTACGTTTGCTTCTCCCAGTCCCACAGACTGCAGTTGCTCATGATGTTTTCCGTGATCAGCAAAATGGTCAGGCAGACCAAGATGAATGATGGGGGTAACCAGACCAGTCGATGCAAGATATTCACTTACGGCGGCTCCAGCCCCGCCTGCCACGCTGTTCTCCTCAATGGTGACTAACAAATCATGCTGATGCACTAGTTTCTCTATTAGCTCTTCATCAAGGGGTTTGACAAAACGCATATCTGCCAAAGTTGCGTTAATCTGATCCGCAACGCTTGTTGCTACTCCTATCAACGTACCGAAGTTAAGAATTGCTACCTCGACCCCATTTCGGCAAACTATCCCTTTCCCGATAGGAAATTCTGTCATGTCCTTTTCAATATTGGCGCCTGGCCCAGTACCTCGAGGGTATCGAACTGCCGCGGGACCTTTGTGGCGATATCCCGTGTAAAGCAATTGTCTGGTTTCATTTTCATCAGAGGGCGTCATGACAACCATGTTGGGTATGCAACGCAGGTAGGTTATGTCGAAAGCTCCAGCATGTGTAGCGCCGTCCTCGCCGACTAACCCTGCGCGGTCTATTGCAAACAAAACGTCTAAATCCTGAAGTGCTATATCATGAATCAGTTGATCATAAGCGCGTTGAAGGAAGGTTGAGTAGATGGCCACCACAGGTTTTGATCCCTCGCATGCCATTCCGGCAGCTAAGGTTAATGCGTGTTGCTCTGCTATCGCTACATCTTCAAAGCGGTCTGGGAATTTCTCAGCAAATTCATTCATACCTGATCCCTCGCACATCGCGGGCGTAATGGCGATCAGTCCTTCGTCCTTCTCAGCCATGTCGCACAGCCAATCCCCAAAAACTTTTTGGTATTTTGGTAGCTTTTGCCTTGCTACAGGCGGTTCCGCACTTTGCAAATCTTGCTTGGGTTCGATCTTGGTAAGTGCATGGTATCCAACTGGGTCGCTCTCGGCCGGCCCAAACCCTCTTCCCTTGTGAGTTATGATATGCAGTAGGATAGCGCCCTTGACATCTTTTAGGTTATCAAGCGTTTCCACCATAAGATTTAGATCATGACCATCCAGTGGTCCGACATAATAAAAACCTAATTCTTCAAAAATCGTGGCTGGCGAGACCAGACTTTTCATAAATTCCTCGGTGCGGCGCACGAAGTTTGAGGTGCCTGGCATGGAACTGAGTGCCTTTTTACCTGTCTCGCGGAACTGGGTATAGGCTTTGCTACTCCAAAGTTTCGAGAAGTATGTCGAAAGGCCGCCGACATTCCGAGAAATTGACATTTGGTTATCATTTAGGATGACCAATAAATTTGCGTCCACGTGGGCAGCATGGTTAATAGCCTCAAATGCCATGCCTGCTGTCATGGCGCCGTCACCGACTATCGCAGCGGTTTTTCTATCTGTTTCTTGCTTGGAGGCTGAGATGGCCATGCCGAGTGCAGCGCTCATGGCTGTGCTTGAATGGCCGACACCGAAGGTGTCAAAGACACTTTCTGACCGCTTGGGGAAACCAGATAGTCCACCCTTTTGTCGCATGGTGAGCATTTCCTCGCGACGCCCAGTCAGGATTTTATGTGGATAGGTTTGGTGACCAACATCCCAAACAAGACGGTCATCAGGGGTATTAAATACATAGTGCAGCGCTATTGTTAGTTCCACAACTCCGAGGCCTGCGCCGAAGTGACCTCCAGTTTTGCCAACGCAATAAAGTAAATACGCCCTTATCTCATCTGCTAAAGTGGTGAGCTTACCTCTTTCGAGCTTCCGCATATCGCTCGGAGTCTCGATCGCGTCAAGAATTGGCGTGGTCGGTCGCTGATGCGGAATGTCTTGGAATGTTTTTACCATGGTACTTGCGCACGCGGGCCTTTTTTTGGGTCAACAATACTGCACCAAGATGGTAAGAGTGTCTACCTAGATATCTATAGCTATTTAAAAATTTCGGGTAACGATGAAGTTTGCTATGTGACGCAGCTTATCCGCATTTTCACCTAATGGCTCTAAGCTACTAATGCAGTCATCATAGAGCTCTTTGACGTTTTCTTTTGCAGAGTCAACACCTAATACAGAGGTGAAGGTGGATTTTTCGGCTCGTGTATCTGCACCTTGATTCTTTCCCATCGTTTGAGTGGTGCTCTCAACGTCCAGAATATCATCCTGTATCTGGAAGGCTACGCCAATGGCAGTGGAATAACTTTTCAAAGCATCCAATTGGTCTTCAGTTGCGTTGCCCGTGCCAAGCGCACCCATTAAAACACTGGATTG
>CAJWGQ010000038.1 GCA_913041025.1 uncultured Gammaproteobacteria bacterium
TTGGTTTTTTGAGTGAAAAGATAGTCGATGTATTTAGAGAGGGGTCGAAGAATAGCTTTCATATTCCTTTTCTGTAAAGTTTCTAGACGGAGCTAATGATCCATTCGAAAATGAAACGCCTATGACATTTTCGTTAAATATTTCTTACAGTGCGGTTTAGTTTCTCTCTAATTGTTATCGGTTCTGGTTGAGTACACGCCAAAGGTAATTCACCTTGATCCCTTTTTAGTCTCTGATATCACAGGTGTTACAACTCGTTGCAAGAAACATAACAAGGTTGATATGAATTGGGGTGCATTAGGAGCAATTGCTGAGCTATTAGGAGCTATAGCGGTATTTTTAACATTGGCGTACTAGACTATCCAAGCAACACAAAACGCAAGAGCAGTATAAGAACAAAACAAATTTTCTGCAGCTCACATCATGCAAGCCAATGGAAGCCAGCAAGACAAAATCCGGATCATATATTCAATGGCATAAGATTCTATATCTTTGAGAAACATTCGAGTCTCTTTTAGGAAACTTTCTGGGATTAACCCGACCTGGTTCCAGCGCATGGAAAGAAAAATAAACCTGAATAATTTTCTTTTTAAGAAGACTGCTGCTCTCTTCAAGCATTCGGATCAAATCCATATGAAACATTTCTGTCATCAAAATTGATCATAATGAACTAGTATGGCTATCCATAAACTACTCTACAATGCATGTCGCTAAATGAAGATCGCTCTAGTCACCGACGCCTGGTCACCGCAGATAAACGGAGTGGTTACAACCCTGAGTACGGTCTGCAAATATTTTGGTTTACTGGCGGAATCAAAAAGTTCCACAATCAAGGTATTCCATCCGGGGATGTTCAGAACGACGCAGCTTCCGAACTACAAAGAGATCTCCTTGGCGGTTAATCCATGGCGAATAAAACGCCTACTTGAAGATTTTCAACCAGATTGCGTTCACCTTGCAACGGAGGGCCCCCTAGGTTTGTGGGCGCGACGTTATTTAGTGCAAAACAAAAAAAAATTTACGACATCACTTCATACAAGATTTCCTGAATATATTAATGCGAGAATTGGTCTGCCAGTGCGCACTGGCTACAAAGTACTTCGCTGGTTCCATTCAGCTGCCAGCGAAACCTTGGTAACGACTCCATCGATGAAGGAGGCTCTTCAAGCCGAAAAATTTGAAAACCTTTCAATTTGGGGTCGCGGAGTTGATAGCGATTTATTTAACCCGACTCAAAGGAATCATCTAAAGGATCGCTCTATTCCGAGCCTCCTTTACGTAGGACGGGTAGCTATTGAAAAAAACATCGAAGAATTTTTGAAACTTAAAATTCACTCAGAGAAAATTGTTGTGGGCGATGGCCCTTTAAAAAAGGAGTTAGAAAGGAAGTACCCAAACACAAAGTGGGTAGGATTCAAACGTGGAAAGGAACTCTCTAGATTCTATGCAAACGCAGACGTTTTTGTATTTCCCTCTCTCACCGATACATTCGGGGTTGTAATGCTTGAAGCCTTAGCTTGCGGGACACCGGTAGCCGCGTTCCCTGTAACAGGACCCATAGACGTTATTGAGGAAGGCAAAACTGGTTCCTTAAACCTAAACCTCGAGACGGCGGTAAAAAGAGCCCTCCTAGTAGACAGAACTTCGTGCAGACAATACGCGACTGATCAGAGCTGGAGAAAGATAAGCGAAAGGTTCGTATCAATTTTAAGAGACCTAGATACGGGTAAACCTATTTTTCAGCACTTTAAAACCGTCTAATATACAGACAAAACATACTGCGTATGCAAATCACATTAAATTATTGGGAAGTTGTCTTACTTCTGGCCGTGACAGTCTTCCTAAGCTATCACTTCATCCGACGTTTACAAATATCAGCGGCTAAACATCCCAGTCTTATTGGGCACCCTAAAATACTTAGATTTTTGTCACAATTTACCCCTAGCTATAGCCTTTCTGAGAAAGAATTTTTTAGTTGTGATGGAGCGAACAAGGAAATAGCTGAGCTTAGAGAGGAAGCCTTTCTAAAACTTTCAAATCGTTTGCCACGGATAAATCACGAAACGAAAAAGAAACTGCAAAATTACCTTCCTGACGTTGATTTTACCGACAGATATAGAGTCCCATATCAGTTCGCAAAGATAGTTAACCGGTCTCTCTCCGTGGACAATATAGTCCTTCAATCTAAATCCACTCAAATAAGAGACTCCTCCAATGAGTGGTTTGATGATTTAAGCGGATCTTATGGTGTGAATCTATTTGGCTATGATTTTTACAAGGAATGCATGCGCCAAGGAAACCTACTCACCGATGAATTAGGGCCAGTCTTGGGGCCATACCATCCTGTAATACTTGATGTCTCCGAGAAGTTGAGAGAAATCTCAGGACTTGACCAGGTATCGTTTCATATGTCGGGTACTGAGGCCGTTATGCAAGCAGTGAGACTGGCAAGGTATCATTCTGGAAGAAAAAAAACCGTTCAGTTCTGCGGCGCTTACCATGGTTGGTGGGACGGAGTCCAACCCGGTTTAGGTAACCCACGAAAAGTGGGAGATGTCCTCACACTTGCCGAAGGGAGCACTGGCGCCCTTAAAATCATTTCTCAGCGCAAAGATATCGCTTGTGTCTTAATAAATCCCTTACAGGCCATGCACCCAAACCAAAATGCCCCAGGCGATGGGACATTGATTTCGTTAAGAGATCAAGAGAACTTTAATAAGGAAAAGTATACAAAGTGGCTGAGAGACTTGAGATTGGCCTGCGATAAAAACGATATTCCCTTAATTTTTGACGAGGTGTTTGTTGGATTCCGTCTCGCTAAAGGCGGAGCTCAGGAATTTTTTGGTACAAAGGCTGACCTCGTCACATACGGAAAGACACTAGGTGGAGGTTACCCAGTGGGTGTGCTTTGCGGAAAAACCGAGTTGATGCGGCGCTATGATCCAGACAGGCCGACCGATTTTAGTTTCGCAAGGGGAACCTTCAACTCCCATCCAAACGTACTTGGGGCGATGAAAACTTTCCTTGAAAAATTGGATGAGAAAAGTGCACAGGGGCATTACGATTGCCTCGAGTCTACCTGGACCAATCGGGCTGAATCCCTTAATCAAAGGCTCGCAGATCTAGATATTCCAATTCGCGTGAACAACATGGTCTCGGTCTGGACCGTGCAATATACTCGCCGCAGCAGATTCCATTGGTTATTCCAATATTATCTAAGAGCTAATGGCATCGCTCTAGGCTGGATCGGTACAGGCAAACTTATTTTCAGTCACGACTACAGTGAACGTGATTTTGAAAGAGTTGCAGACAAATTTGTTCAAGCTGCTTATGACATGCAGAATGGCAAATGGTTCTCCCACGAGGTGGTAGAGGAAAAAGCCGTCCTAAGGAGTTTACGTCGAGAGTATCTGCAAGCTTTCTTGGGTCGAAGATGAGCAGACCCTAGGTCTTTTGGGCAACATGATCCATCGGGTCTATCAGTTCTCCCTGAAGCAGTTTTATCGGAGCTCTATAATACATCTTCAGATCATGGAATGGATCTGTCAAAATTTTGGTAAACCAAACACAGCCTGTCTTAACGTCCATAATAAAGAACAAGTGGACAGTTCGAAAAATAACTGCAGCAATGCCCAAAGCAAACCAAAGCATACCCAAGCACTCTAAAAAAGTACGACCGGATTCTTCTTTAAACAAACCGAGTGCGCTGGGGTCAAGCATAAGCAAGATGGGGGTGGCAATCCAAACCGAGAGAAGCACAACCTTTCTCTTTAGGTTGTACCCGATTTTTATCGCCTCCTTCTGGTCGTGTTCTAATTGATTTACAGAGTCGAAACCTTTCGGTTCGAAAAAGAAGTGCCCAGCCTGCCTAATCCACATCGCTATAAACCAGCCAAGAAAGGCCGCTAGTGCCGCATTCACAAAGCAAAGAACATAAGTTGCGACGAAAGTTAATGCACTAAGAAAATGAAGGCTCTGATTTATCCGACTGTGATGGTACAAACGATGGTCGTCCCATCTCTGCTTCTTCAGTTCTTTACTAAAAGACATTTAAATACCTCCATATAATGCGCTTCCAAAAGCTAACCCCTTTTTATGACATAGATGTTATGACAGCCATTACGCCGTACGGATTAATGGTTGGCCATATTTGATCAATGCCCCTTGCTTGAGCGTCGAATCAAAACAAAAAGTATCGGGCGTAAACAGAAGAATCGTTGATCCGTGATGAAAATATCCCATTTCATTCCCCTTTTTATAGCTTCCATTCAAAGTGATAGGCGTTGGGTCGCCATATTCAAGATCAAAGGCTTTATCTAATCCGTGAATTTGAATACTGGCCACAAGCACTGCAGCGACCGGAACGATGAGCACTGTCTCACGGGATGCCGCTAGTTCAAAGGGAATAATTAACCGTTCATTCTTGCAGAATAATTCTGGCACTCGTTTAAGTGCTGGAGCATTAACATTCCACGTGTCACCGGACTGATAGGTCAAATTCTCTATCCTTCCGTCTGCTGGCGCATGAAACCGATGATACATTGTTGACCTCAAGCGAAGTGTGATAAATAGGCCGTTCCGATATCGAGAGGCAAGGGTTTCATCATTAAGAAGAGCTGCTAACGAGTAAGGAGCTCCTTTTATCTGCAATGCCTCAATACCGTCTAATCTGCCATGCGCACCTACGATGGCATCGCAAGGACTAGTTAGGTATTTAGGGTTTAAATCTATTTTTCGTGAACCTGGCTTAAGCTCCCTAATGAAACATTGATGGATACTCTTAAAATTCCTTTCCTTCGCCTCGCTTAAGTCGAGCCCAGAAGAGAAAACTTGCCAGAGATACAACGACAACCTTACAAATAATGGATTTTCGACGTGGCTTATTTTTCCAAAAAGTTGCGTGAGAAGACGCCTAGGCAAACGATTAGTAAAGAAGAAATTTAAAGCCTCAATAATTCTGAATTTTTCTACCGGTTTCAAATTCCCGTCCATACCAAGTAAAAATTTCTTACTTCATGCAGCCTTCTCTAAGGACAACTCAACTACTTTTTCAACCGAATTTTGTTCATCAAAATAGTTGTACAGCTCGAAGCTCCCGTCCTGCCGATGCAATATCGCTGTACAAGACTCTACCCAATCACCGCTATTCAAATATTTGAACCCTTCAATTTCCTTGATTGCGGCTTTGTGGGTATGTCCGCATATGACTCCGTCGATGTCTCGTGCGCGACATTCTTTAGCAACATTACTTTCGAAATCACCAACAAAGTTCACAGCCCTCTTGACACGATCTTTCGCCCATCGAGACAACGACCAATACGGCAGTCCAACCAGAGTCCTAAACTTGTTCAGATAACGATTCAAGCGGAGTAAGAAGTTATATCCAATATCGCCTATCACTGAAACCCAGCGAGCGTATGTCGTAACAACATCAAATTGGTCACCATGTATCACAAGGAAATTACCGCCACGATCGTCGGAATAAATGCATTCGTCGACAAGTTCGATGCACCCCATGTCTACACCAGAATAGCGACGAAGGAACTCATCATGGTTTCCGGTGATATAAGTAACCTTCATTCTTTTATTCGCGTTGTGCAGCACATATTTCATAAGAATCATGTGTTCGTCCGGCCAAAACAGTTTTTGTTTCAGTCTCCAACCGTCAACTATGTCTCCCACCATATAAAGGTGTTCACATTCATTGTTTTGAAGAAAGTCAAGAAGCTTGTCGGCTTGGCTGCCTTTTGAGCCGAGGTGAACGTCTGAGATGAATATCGCTTTGTGTTTATTAGCGTTGAAAGGTGTCAAAGCTTTAGAAGACATACTTGTTTGTCTCCAAGTGGTTAACTGAGTGAATTTTCTAGCCTACTCATGATAGACGGATGACGTTTTCGTGATGTTTTAATTACAAAACGAACAATCTATTACATGCTTGCCGTCTTCTAATAACAATCCGTTCTCTTTCAGTTTCCCAATGCATCCCAATTCATAGTCCTTCTCCTTTAAGCAATGAATCGAGTACAAGAAATCGCCAACGCCTGAGTAGGTTGCCATACGCCCTGCACATATAGATAAAGGAGAGTGGAGATATTTTGAGGGATGTTAATTAGGCGTAGTCATAATCAAACGAGAATAGAGATGCAGATCCCTGTAGCACATCTGCTTCACAGTGTGCCTAGTCAGAATACTCATTCCACTCTGCCCACCATTGAAGATGCCATGAAGTTGTATCTAAAGGTGAAGGGAGAGAACAAGCAGAAGACCTTCTTTACACACACAAGAAGAAGCGTGGACTATCTAATCCAATGCCTTGGCTGCCACTCACTGGATCAACATTCCGGTGCAGACGCAGCCAAATTCAGAGATTGGTTACGCAACAAGAAATTAAGTACAGCTTCCATTCAAAGGAACTTCTTTATCGGGAACTTCTTCCTCGCAATATCTGACTCAGGGTAGATCGGGACAGCACTGAGCCATCTTTTGCCAGGGTATCAGCCAATTGATCATCCGTAGTAAAGAGGTTAAAGAGCACAAGCGCCCCATCGGGTCCACCCATTTCCATATGGACGTCACCCGGCCCCTTGGTCGCATAGTCACCAGTTTTTCTAATGCGCCGGCCCTTTTCGCTACCGCTCTCAAGATCAATATCAATTACATGGAGTTCACCTGACAGCACAGTGGAGGTGATGTAGCCAGTATGCTTATGGAAGTGGCAGTAAGCATTGGGTGCCCAGCGATATAGAAGATCGACATGGCCGTCGTCTCTTGCTGAAAGCAGTGCAGCGGCGTAATCGATGGGATAATCAAATTTGTCGGTCCCAGTGAAGTGCTTCCATCTTAAATTATCGTTTTCGATTAGATTCATCAGGTGTCCTCATTTTTTACAATCGACCACAACAGAGTAGAAATTATTCCACATTAACGGAGTGCACATAACGCTATTAATCTTCGTTTTGATCTTTTCGTTTTCGCCACCCAAGTGCTGCGCCAATTGCAACGCCTACCGCAATCCATGCTGGTTCATTTGTGGCGGCAAAGACTGCTGCCCCTATTCCGATCCAAACAGCAATCCAGGTTCCAGTATTCATTTTTTTCTCTATCAATTAATCTCATGAAATCTACTTTACCATAACAGATTTGACCAAGTTGCGAGATTGACCTACGCCAGCACCTTTACCAAACAACACATCAGACGCATCTGATCCCTGCCCTAAAACCACTCAAAATAATTAACAAACACAAAACCACATAACCTTACCTTACCTTACCTGCGTAGAATTTAGAGATTAATAACTTAGTCAAACCAAATTATCCTACTGAATTGAAACAAGGAGAGATGAGTATGAATTGGGACGCAATAGGTGCATTTGGAGAGTGGGCGGGAGCAATTGTTGTGATCGTCACGCTTGTCTATCTAGCTCGCCAAATTAAACAAAATTCTGAGTTGAGCAGATTGACGCTCTATTCCAATGATATTGACTCATATATGCAAAGGGATCACGTGATAGCTAATGAGCCTTTAGCCGCGGCGTGGTCAAAAGCGATTGAAGACCCAAGGGCGATGACGGCTTCTGAAATGCTCAGAGTAGACAGTCTCTTGTTATCAGTTTTAACCCAACTGGCGAGAAGACACTATCTTTATGATCAGGGCTTTTACAAGGTATCCGCTCAAAGCATGGCCTCTCAAGAGCTGACTCTGTATTTTTGCAATGAATACGCTCAAGCATGGTGGAAAGTAAAGAGGGAGGACGCTCATGTGGGCCTGCCTTCACCCAACAGAGAAAACTTCTTCAAAGAAATTAGCCCAATGATTTCAGAGCTGGACGCCAGCGGCCAATCCGAAAATCTGTCTAAGATTAAAGCGCTGCTTAATGCTAAAGAAAGCTAATAGGCTTTAATGTGGCTAATCACCATAAATTGCATGTGAGAAAATGAGTTATCTAAAGTATCTTCTGAATGTGAGTATCAACTAAGGAAGTTATTATGCCTATTCCGTTTGAAGGTGGATGTCGTTGCGGAGCTGTACGTTACGTTTGTTCTGAAGAGCCAACGACCGTTATCAATTGCCACTGTGGGGATTGCCAAAAAATCGCAGGATCTGCATTCATAACCGGTGTTCGTGTTCCAGCAGACTCAGTAAAAATAAGCGGTGATCTTAAAAGTTATACGGTAGAAGCTGACAGCGGAAACAATATTACACGCAATTTTTGTCCAATTTGCGGAACAAGGATATTAGTTGAACGAGAGGGCGGTATCGGGGTTGGAGTTAGCTACACAACGCTTGATGATAATTCATGGCTAGAACCGGCAGTAGAGTTTTATACCAACAAGGCCCTACCTTGGATCAACTTGTGTTCAAACACTGAAAAACTAACGGATATGGCTTAATGGATTTAATAATTAAACTATTAAAAACAATAAACCTGCGAGATAAAGAGCCGTAGCATGAAACCTGAAAATAAAAGAGCTTTAATTCTAATAGTGGGTTTCTTTGTGGTATTAAATTTAGGACTTTTGATCATCCTTAATTTTACCTAAATCCACTAGTAACGAATTGATCAACGGTTACGTTGGATGAATAAATATTTAAATATTTGAAAATGTTATATAAATCAATAATTTATATATTTATCAATCTTTATGACAAACAGATGTTTGTAACAGGTCGCTTGTCTACGCGCCAGAGGTGAGATTCATTCCCAGAATAACAAAAGAAAATGCAATTACTGCAAAATTCAGTGCCGCATAACCATAACCACCACTGTCTTCCCCCTTACATTGTTCAGGCTGCACGGTCTTTATAAAAACAGCTACGAGATTGCCATACATCATTGGCAGCAAAGCGATCGATAGTGCCACCGGAGACAATAACTCTGGGCTGTTCAGGTCTTTTAGCATAGCTATCAGGCCAACTATGAAAAATACTAATCCCGCAATGGGAAGATATTTCACTAGTGGTTTTAAATAATCAGTTCCACCGGTCAAATAAGTCACCAACAGGATAAGCCCTGCTGCAAATAACATACAAAGCAAGCTAATAGCATCTGTAAACGCACCCACACCAACCCCTTGAGCCATGGGAAGAATCATAAGAACAGCCAACAGCAATCCTGCAAAAATTCTGTCGCCAACTCGAGTCTCAGGTACAGGCAGTATCATGGCTTCGCTTGCTTGAGACGCGAATATTTTTAGCACGAAGGAGTAAAGCAGTGTTAAGAAGCAAACCGCATAAGCTGGCCCTATTGCCTGTGGATCATCCATAACCTGCAACATACCCACACAACCTATAAGCGTTCCTAACAAACCCAATTGAAGAGTAATTTGATCGACCATTTTTATAACAAACTTACTGAATCTCGCTGCGATCAGCATTGCTACAATAGGTCCAAAAATAAATTGAATACTTGCTAGGTCCAATAAAAACACTTTCATACCCTTGTTAATTATTCATAGACCTTACAAGCCAGAAAACAAACAATCAATCAATTTAACTTCCCCAGATTAAACAATATAACCAACGCCAAAATTTGGCGGTCAGATGCCTTAAACCCAACCTGGATCACTATAAAAGACGCCTAGAAATTACGTGACAGGTTGTGTTCCATTTTGTCGAGACAGGGGGATGACAATCACGTGCAAACCCTTTAACTAGGAGTTTTAATACGTCAAGGCAGGACGCATGCCTCTTCCGTCAAACTTGGATTAAAGCATCTCACTGCCGCTCTCCAAGAAAAAATAGACAATCATTTTTATATACCTTTTGTGTTCATCGAGGGTTGCTGAGGATATTCAATCCTTGCCATCAGAGGCTTTTAAATTTTAAAAGCCTGGTTAAAATTAACAGCACACTGCCTGATAAACACAAGCAGGTTGCCTTCTATTGCTGCGATGATTATCTTGCATCTGAGCAATACAACAAAATAAAAAGGAATAAATATGATTAAGCAGATTTCACTAGCTCTCCTCCTTTCAGCGTCGACCGCCGTCTTGGCGGACGATCACTCAAACGCGACTCCAGGCCCAGTCGAGACTTGGAATTGCGTCTTGAACGAGGGTAAGACTATCGATGATGTACGTAAAGTTGGTGCGATGGTTGCCGATGTAGCGAAGGCCGCGAACGATCCTCTGGCTCAATGGATTTTCACTCCTTTCACGGGTGATATGGAACAAGGACGCTTCGTTTTGATGACCGGCTGGGCGAGTTTCCCTTCAATGGGTTCGTCTTTTGGTAACTTTTTCACAGACGGCGGTGGTGACGACGTAATGGTAGAGTGGGCTGCGACTGCAACCTGTGAGACTCGAAATCTCTACACAGTAGAAGAGCTCCACAACTCGATACCTGAATAAACAAAATTCGTGATCACATCAGAAAGGCCACCTAACATGGTTAATTCTCGTTGGGTGGCTTTAATCTAGCCCTCTTGAAATTCAAATATTATTCACGGCCTGGGATCTGCTATAAATTCGACGCCAATCTATTTTTGTTTTTTTCATTCGGGAGGCTCTTCGCGTGCATCCCTATTTTTAAAGTCAGGGAGCGGCCTAATCGGGCTTCGCAGACAGTTTGATGCACAAATAAGTGACTTAGGAGAGCCATGTTCTTAGAATCAAAAAATCTGGCTGTTTGGTTTTTTTCGGTGTTGTTCTTCTTCGCAACCAATGCAGGGGCAGAAAAAACAATCCCTTTTGATGCTGAGCTTGAGCAGGGTCAGAAACAGATTCCGGTCAAGGTTGTGATCGTAACGATGTTTGAAATCGGTGAAGATCAGGCAGACCAAGCGGGAGAATTTCAATTATGGAAAGAGCGGCAGGCGTTGAATGTCCGAATCTCCTTTCCTCACTCACATCACGATCTGTTTTATAATGAAAATACACAGGTACTGGCTATTGTCACCGGCATCGGGACCGCGAAATCGGCCTCGGCGATCATGGCGCTGGGCTTAGATTTCCGCTTTGATTTATCCAGTGCTTATTGGATTATCGCGGGGATAGCCGGGATAGACCCTGAAGACGCTTCTATCGGTTCTGCTGTTTGGTCTGCTTATTTAGTTGATGGCGATCTGGCTCATGAGATTGACGCTAGAGAGATACCAGATAGCTGGGACTTTGGTTATTTTGCGCGTCGTACCACTTCGCCGTTCGATCCGAGCAAACCTGAACCCACTGGAGAGATGTTTGTTGCGAATGAACGCCTTAGAGATTGGGCGTTTGACCAGACTAAAGATATCGTCCTTCCCGACTCTGAACAATTAGAGACCACCCGAAGCCTTTATACTGAGCACCCTAATGCACGAAGGCCGCCCTTTGTTTTGAAAGGAGGCCACATAGCAGCGATGACCTTTTGGCATGGAGCGATACTCAATGAGTGGGCTAACAGGTGGGTAGCTTACTGGACCGATAACAAAACCGATTTTATAACATCTGCCATGGAGGATACCGGAACGTTCCAATCGCTCGAGTACTTGCATCGAATTGATCGGGTAGATAAAAACAGGGTGATGGTCTTAAGAGCAGGAAGCAATTACACGATGCAGCCTCCCGGTATGACCGCGGCTGAGAATATGTTGAGAGATAACAAGGGCTTCGCTGGCTTGGATGCTGCGTTAGAGTCACTTTATATAGTGGGCTCTAAGGTGTTAGAAGAGATTGTCGGTAATTGGAAGAAATACAAAGACTCTATTCCAGGGAGTTGATTCCAGGTTGATGAAGTTTATCTTGTCTTGATTGCTGAGCTCATAAAAGCCCTACACATCATTTTGCGCCAAGAACTGCGAAACCAGCTCAGCGTAAGCTTCGGGCTCTTCAATATGGGCGGCATGCGCTGATTCCTCGAAGATAACCATTTTCGCATCGCGCAGTCCCTCGTGCAGTGTGTTCGCGCAGGTGGGGCCGAGTTCATCGTAGCGGCCACACGTGATCAGCGCCGGGGCATTGATCTGCCCGAGGTCGGATATCCGGTTCCAGTAACGAAGATTTCCAATCGTGGTGAATTCATTCGGTCCGTTGATGGTTTCATAGACTGCATTCTGGTGCAGATTTTTTGCTGTACGCAGCATGCAATCCGGCCATTCTTCCAGCCGGCATACGTGTCGACTGTAAAAAACCGCCTCAGCGGCAGCATATGCTTTGTGGTCAAACTCGGCACGCGCTCCGTGGTATCTCAGCGCTTCTCTGTGCTCTTGCGGCAGCTCGGAAATCAGCCGCTCGCATTCGGCAGAGAATTGCGGAACCGATGCGGAGGTCGAGGCCAAGACAATACTCTGCACTCCTGCTGGTTGCCTAAGCATGTATTCAATGCCGAGCCATCCGCCCCAGCTCTGGCCGAGCACGTGACAACGTTCAAGGCCAAGCGCCTCGCGAACTTCTTGAATCTCGTCAGCAAACCGCTCGATCGTCCACAAAGCCCTATTATCCGGCATATCGGATTTTCCACAGCCTAGTTGATCATAGAAAATCACCGGGCGCTCAGAGCTGAGTACCTCAAGCGGCTCCAGATAATCATGTCCGCCACCGGGGCCACCATGAAGCAGAAGCAGAGGAAGCCCAGGCCCATCGCCGACGGTTTTGGTCCAGACCCTATGGCCATTCGAAAGCTCAACCCAATGGTCCACGGCGCCCCTCCCTAAAACTTTTTGAAATCACAAGATTACTTATCACGTCTAACTATCTTTTTCTGACTCGCTGCACTCTCGCGAGGGTTATTGTGAACTAACTGAACTCTCTTTTACACAGAGCAAAAGTATTCAGGCATTTTAAGAAACGACACGCATCTATAATCACCAAATATATTTTGGAATTTGCTCACCAAAGGCCAAGAATTCTCGGTTAGGACAGAAATCACTTTATTTTATTTCGACCCTACCTAGACACCGACGAATCAAAAGTTAGTTTTGTCTTCGGGCAAATCAGTATGATTGTCCAAAGCGTAAATTTGGGGAGAATGACGTTGGCGTATTTCAGGCTTATAGCGGCAATGCTGGTGGGATTCTTTGCCCAAGTTCAGGCAACGGACCTTGTCACGGTAACTCGCCTAGGTGATGGGCCAATAATTCACCCGGAACTCGATCCTAGTATTGGCCTGAACATTCAAGGGCCATCCGTAATTCGAGTACCAGATTGGGTGGAAGACCCTTTGGGGAAATACTACCTGTACTTTGCCGACCACAAAGGTCACTACATTCGTTTAGCTTATTCTGATGTTGTCGCCGGGCCGTGGAAAATTCATGTACCCGGAACATTAAGTATTGAAAATTCCTATTTTCTCACCGAGCAGCCAGCCGTAAGCAAAGAGCAACGCCTGGAGTATGAGGCGTACTTTGCGAGTACTGGCGAGCACTTCCCTCACGACAGGATGATTGATCTGACTGTTCCGCACATTGCCTCACCGGACGTGCACATAGACGAGGTCAACCAGCGCATCGTCATGTACTACCACGGGTTAGATAAGCTGGCATCTCAAGTCTCGAGGGTGGCTGTCTCTAAAGACGGCATTAGCTTTGCTGCTCGCCCAGAGATACTTGGTCGCACCTACTGGCGCGCATTTGACTGGCAAGGATATCGCTACGGATTAGCAATGCCCGGGCAGTTTTACCGCTCGCAGAACCCGTTGGGAAATTTTGTTTCGGGGCCATTACTATTCAACCCAAAAATGCGTCATTCGGCGGTAATGGTTCGCGGAGATCGGCTTTGGGTGTTTTGGACTCAAGCGGGTGACGCTCCAGAACATATCAAGTTAAGCACGGTGCAATTAACTCGCGATTGGAAGAATTGGCGACAAGTTGATCATGGCGAGGTCCTTCGTCCAGAAAAATCTTGGGAAGGCGCCAAGGCGCCGCTGGTGCCTTCAATGCGGAGCACTGCCTACGGCACCGTTAACGAATTACGGGATCCTGCGCTGTTGTCGGATGATGGGCGGATTTATCTGTTCTATGCGACGGCCGGGGAATCAGGTATCGCGGTGGCGGAACTCACCTTAGGTTCGTTATAAGCATTATCTGAAATTCCGTTACACCTTATTATTTAGTCTATTCCACTGTAAGTTTATTTCTTATATCTCTGTTTTACTTAGTAAATTTAATATTTTGAGTGCAGGCCTCTTCAGCCAAATTCAACTTATCAAGGTTCACCGAGGACCACCTGTGTGTTTATATAGTCTCTAACATCGATATCGAATGGAGAACAACAGTGGCACAGGTTAGCGAGACTATTCCCGATGCCCTGGCACAGCGTGTCGAGGCAGCGGCACTGTGGTTCAATGACTCGGCGGAATCAGCAGGAGAAACATTCAAAGTCACGGGCATTCTCGATCCTGACAGAACGCGCAGTGAAGCCGATGAGCTGCAGCTCATTATGTGTGGTGGTGACAGATGTGAACAGCGCTCTTTCCGGGTTACAGGTTCAACCGGCGCCTGGACGATCGAGCTCTGCGAAAGCCTCCCAACCCAACAGAAAAAAAAACCGCAGGCTGAGCTCGACCCACCTCCCGGCGCACGCGCTAGCTGGCTTGACAGAACCTTATCGCAACATACCTTCGCGGTTCTGCTTTTCTACCGCGGATTTTGGTGACCGCCATGTCGCTCCGAGTTGCGGAGTTACGTTGACGAAGGTGTCGTTGAGAAAATACGGGCTGCGGGAGGAGAGGTTTTTGCGATTACCAGCGAACCCCAACACCTGGCTGACCAGGCCCACGACAGCTGGCAGCTTAATTTCGAAAATATCGGCGATCCTCACCAAGAGATCCCCAAGACCTGCAGTGAGCGTGACTGGCTAAGCCTTTACGCAAACAAGGGCACCCTCGAATTCCTGCAAAGCGGAGCAGATTGGGATATCGAGCACCCAAAAGGCTTCTTCCAGCCAGGTGTCCTCGCTCTAACTAATTCTGGCAGAGTACTCTACCGATGGCGCTCAATACCTTCCGCAGAAAATCTGAACGGCACGTTAGCAAGACCTACCGCGCTTTATGTATGGAGCGCGATTGAGAGATCTCTGGCTGCAGGAGATAATGCAGGAGATTCTGAGCACGATGACGCTCCCGAGATCGACAGTGTGCCTCCCCCGCGGCTGATCTTCTTCGCGGCGCTAATCGCAAACGGTTGGTTTCTAGGGTTAAAGTCCTTCGTTTATTCGCCTGGCGTGAAATCCACCCCACAAAGATTCAGAGCTGCTTTCAAACGCTGGATTCCTTTTATCGGACTCTGGATAGCCGCGGCGGTATTCCTACCAGCAGCGCCGGTCGCTATCGCCTTCTCAGGCTGGCTCGCTTGGATCGTACGCCAAGTCCGGCGCACGCTGGGCAACCTAGATAGACAACAAGAGATAAGAGCTAACCTACTATAGAGGTTGGCAATCTTTCAGTGAGGCCGATAACCACCAAATTTCACTCTTGTTCCCAGAGCTAAATAATTTTATTGGCCCTAAGATCAAAGCCTAAAGGCCTGACCGGGAGATTACCAAACCTTCTCCCATTTTCCTGTTTCGATCGACCTGTAGAGAGCTAACGCGGTGCGGAGCTCGCCAAGCGAGTACTCGGGCGTCGCTGCCATCGTCGTGCCATCTAGCACGACCTCACAGAAATTCTTGATCTCTTCACCATACGAATTCGTCTTGCCTTCTACCGCACTCATGATGACTTCGCCACGAGGGTGTTCCGTATTGAATAAAATCAACTGTCCGTCCCGGCCACCTGTAATCTTGAGCTCGCCGGTCGATCCAGTGACCCGGAACAGGTCAACAGGCCCAGCTGCATGCAAGACGTTCTGGCAGGAGAGCGTGCCGACGGTGCCGTTTTCGAACTTCATCAACATACGCGACCACGATTCGCCTTCCATCCTTGGAACGTGACGGCCGGCAACCCCTATCACCTCATCGATTTCGCCCATCATCATGCGTAGAGGCCTAATCCAGTGAGCTCCCCCGTCGATAGTGAGACCACCACCCGAAATCGCGAGACTATACCGCCAGGGTGGTGGCTTATCAGGATCGAGCACAACTCGATCGTAGAAGTTACCACCGGCGCTGATCACATCACCGATCGCACCTGCGTCCATCAACTCTCGGGCCTTGACTATGTCGGTCCAGTACTGGGCCTGTTCCGCAATCATAAATACGGTGTCTACCTTATCGCTTGCCTCCAAAATCCGTTCCGCACTCTCCAACGAGTGTGCCATCGGCTTCTCCAGCAGCACGTGCTTCCCTGCACCGAAACATGCCAAAGCTGCTGATTCGTGAAGATCATGGGGCAACATTATGTCTACCGCATCAAAGTCGCCTATCTCAAGGGCCTCTTCGATATCTGTGAACGCTTTGGCGCCTGTCTGTTCTGACATCGCGTTCGCCATCTCTGGATTTTTATCGACGACCGCCGTCACGTCGACGCGCGTCGCGATCCGCTGGATTCCCTGCCAGTGAGCTTGGGCAATACCACCGCAGCCAATAAGCGCGATCTTCAGTCTGCTGTGTGCCATAAAGGTCTCGGTTGTTGCCAATGTGCGAGACCCTAGCACCACATCAAAATGTTGTCGAACTGGTGTTGCAAATCATTGTTTCGATCAGAACTAGACGCTTAAGATCGCCTACTTACATCATGAACATTCAGCTCAGACTATAAATATCCATCTTCTCTAAGATCTTCGAAAGATCTCTTGAAAGCATCTATCACTTGATCAATTACATCGGGTTTATGCGCGAACGAAATAAAGGCCAGATGAATTCCAGGCACGATCACATTATGGCCGAGCAGATGGAGATAAAATTCTTTTTCCAACTTATATAACCTCTGGTCAATATCTCTAGAAGACTCGATAGACTCGCCACTAAAAATCAGGTGCATCATAGAGCCCGCATTCATCATCTGAGCCGGGATATTGTTAGACACACAAAATTCATTGATTTCCGAAGCCACCCTGTTTCCTTGCTCGTGCAAGTAGGGGTATATCTCTTCTTGATTTTCCTTGAGATGTTCTAGAATCGCGATCCCCGCAACCATCGTGAGCGGGTGCCCGTTAAAGGTCCCCCCAGCAAAGATTGTGGGTGTGTCATCGACGCCGGAAAAAGTATTCATCACGCGCTTCGAGCCCGCGACCACGCCAATAGGCATGCCGCCGCCCGCAGCTTTCCCATAGGTCACAAGATCAGGCTTGATATTGTAGTACTGTTGGCAGCCTCCGTACTCGATCCTAAAGCCACTGATGACTTCATCAAACATCAGAAGAACGCCACACTCGGTGCAGACGTCTCTCAACCCCTCTAGAAATTCTTGATTATCAAGTCGAGGGTTAGAGCTTTGCACTGGCTCAATGACAACTAACGCTAAATCGTCTTTGTGCCTTCTAATCAGTTCATAAGCATTCTCGTCTCGATACGGAAGCATCATCATCAAATCTCTCGAAATCTCTTCAGGAATACCTGCTCCTAGTGCGACGCTGGACGGCTCTGACCGTTCGCTCTTGTAACCGGCCTTTACTAACGCATAGTCGTGGATACCGTGGTATGAACCATCAAACAAAGCGATCACTCTTTTACCGGTCAGCGCTCTGGCAGCTCTAAATGCAAACATGGTCGCTTCGCTACCAGAATTGCAAAACATAACTTCATCAACGGCTAAAGAAGACTCTTTAATTAATTCTGCAAGTCGAGCCTGTTCCGCGCCAGGAATTCCGTAATGCCAACCTTTTTTGATTTGCGAAGCAAGAGCCTCTTCCACAAAAGGTGCCTTGTTACCAACCACATTAGGACCGAAGCCACAGGTGAGATCGATATACTGATTCCCATCCAAATCGGTTAGATAGGGACCTTCAGCCGAATCAATATAAATTTGATGAGGCATATCAACAGTCTGAACAACCTCCATCGCCAACGACGGGTGGCCTTTGCGAGCCATTTCACCGCTTTTAGTGGTTCTGCTAATCAGTTTCGTCCTAACAGCTCGCGACCTTTCTCCCATTTTCTTATCCGTCTCTTCAGCTCTGAGATTCATCGCCCTCTCCTTGTTTATTGCACATACAGTTCAAGATCGCCCAATC
>CAJWGQ010000039.1 GCA_913041025.1 uncultured Gammaproteobacteria bacterium
TGGGGTCAATCACAATTTCCATGACCTCCTCTCTGCCTCCATCGATATTGGCGGATAGGATTTCACCTAACTTTTCAATCTCATCCCTCATGTCTCTTGCGAGATTGAATAACATTCGTTCAGGCACATCACCTGTCAGGTTTATCTGGATGATGGGGAAGTTCGCTATATTTTCCTCTTGAATGAAGGGTTCTTCGGCTGTGCTAGGGAATTCAATCTTTGCTCGATCGACCGCGTTGCGAAGATCCTGTTCCGACGCTTCGAAATCGGCCTCGGGGTCAAATTCGACCCATACCTGACCGCTGCCCTCAGAAGCGTATCCGGTGACTTCTTCGACTCCTTCGATCTGACGGATTTCTAGTTCCAGGGGCATGACCAGTAGCCTTTCCGCATCTTCAGGCGAAATGCCTTCATGCGGAACGACCACCGCAAAAAAGGGAGCTTCAACGTTGGGTTGATATTCGATTGGGATTGCCAACCGAGCAATGATGCCCGTCATTAAAATCATGAACAGTATGAGAAGCGTCGTTCTTGAACGCGTGATACAAGTTTCGAGAATTTTTAACACATTGGAGCCTTGGTCAGGTTAACTCTTCGAGTCACTTGGGCCGCTGTTTTTTGTCGCGAGTCCTGATTGATTGGGTAAGTTGGAGGTATCCAGCACTGGGTCGACTCGTTCACCTTGAATCACTAATTCATGGCCAACGGTGATGATGTTTGCTTGATTCGGAAGGCCTGTTACCCACGCTCCTTGTTCATCTTCGGATAAAATATCAATGTGGTGGAATTCGACCACGTTTTTTTCATTGACAGTCCTGATCCCGATTTTTCCGTAGTCGTCTAGAGTAAAAATGGCTGGAGAGACCTGATGGGCGAGTACCTCATCGGTCGGTATTTGAATTTCCGTTGTTAAGCCAGATCTGAGAAGACCTTTTTTATTATCTAACTCAGCCTCTATTGGATAGGTTCTAGTCGCCGCATCGCCCTGCTTACCAATAAAGGTTAGGGTTCCAGCCACTTCTGCTCCATTACTCAGTATTCCAAAAACCGTTTCGCCTATTTTGAGATCTAAGACCATTTTTTCAGACACCTGGCCTATCATTAGCATCGGATCAAGGTCGACCAGTGTGGCGCATGAGTTCCCAGGAGCAGCATAATCGCCGACTTCCAATCCGAGATTTTCAACAACCCCATCGAATGGAGCAGTCACCTGGGTTTTGGCAAGCGCGATCTCTCTGCGCTTCAGCATCGCATTGGCGGTTGCTAGTTGCGCTTTTTTTTCCGCGATTGTTGACTCTGAATTGAATCCCTGTCTTTTCAGTCGCAGAGCGCCCTGGTAATCAATTTTCGCTTTATTAAGAGTCTGTAAAGCTTCATCTACCGCGACTCTTCTGTCCTCGATGGCGATTTTGCATAGTACCTGGCCTTCTTTAACCTCAGAGCCTCGCTCTATTAATCGTTCTTCAACGCGACCAGTCGTTTCGGTTTTGACATCAACAGTGCGTTTGTTCTCTGTTTTTCCTCGTATAACAGCAAATCGAGTCCGCGGTGTCGCTGTTAAGCTTTGTACACGAACCTTGGTTGGAGGTGTTTCGAAATCTACTTTCGTTGCAAGTGCGTTTTGCTCTGCCAGCGAAGCCGTAAACTCTGTAGCCGGTTTTGTCAGATAGCCAGACATCAACCATCCGAATATGGTGATACCAATGATGCCTGAGGTTAGGAAAGTTTTTTTCATTATCGTTAGGCTCTTAAGTTACTGCATGTGAGAGATACAAAAATAGAGGCGATGGTTGTATAAGATAACGTTCATTTTTTCGCGCGCCATTATGTTATAGATCGATAACTTTGCCAAACGGTTTGTTTTAGTTGACCACGTTCGACTATTATTTGCCCCCGTCGCTGGCGTTGAAGAGCCAGCAACGTGAGGGATTTTTAAACATTGTAAGGTAAGAGGTTCGCTGTGAAAGCGTCCCTTTTAGAATAAGCTTATAGAGCTAATTCAATATTGTTTAAGCTTTTGCGCTTTCTCTAGCATCCATGTTTTCAAACCAAGGATTAACATTCGGTAATTGGGTGTCGTAGGGTTGGCCTACGGACTGACCGAATTTCAAGAAACAGTAAAGCAATATGTCGGCTAGGCAGATTTTAGAGCCAGAGATGAATTCTCCCTGATTCATTAAACCATCTAACCAGGCGATTCGGGATTTAGCGATTTCCTTCAAGCCTTCGGCTGCTTCGGGAATAGTGATCATTCGATCCTTAAATATTGGTAACCCTTCTGAATATCTGAATCCGTTTGCGAGTGGTTCGCAAATATTCAGGTCTACTCTCCGAGTCCACATTCTTGTAACGGCCTTTTCTTCGGGAGTGCTGCCAATAAGTGATTCTCCAGCGCCGACTTCATCTAAGTATTCACATATGGCTGTTATCTCCGCAATATAGGTCCCGTCATCTGCTTGGAGGCAGGGTAGCTGCCCGCCAGGATTTTTTGATAAGTATTCGTCTTGTCGGTTTGCGCCGCCCATTAAATCGATTTCTTCCAGATTAAGAGTTAGATTTTTTTCTGCCGCAAACATTCTGACGACATGAGGATTTGGGCCAACTGAATTAAGTAGTTTCATTGTTGTGCTTCCTGTTACGTTAAGTTGTACTGCGCGGTTTTACCACTGGCCAGTGTTTTCCATGCTGCTCCAGGGTTCTGCTGGCTCCAGCGGCTTTCCGGATTGTAACAATTCTACAGATACCCCGTCAGGAGACCTTACGAATGCCATGTAGCCATCTCTCGGCGGACGGTTGATGACTACCCCTTCATCTTGCAGCTTAGCGCAAGTGTCGTAGATGTTGTTAACTTGATAAGCAAGGTGTCCAAAATTACGACCGCCCGCTAAAGGTTCTGGATCCCAGTTGTAGGTTAATTCAACCTGCGCTGTTTCGTCACCGGGTGCGGCTAAAAAAATCAAAGTGAACCTGCCCTCTTTGCTTTCGTGTCGTCTTAGTTCGACCAATCCCAGCGCGGCACAATAAAATTTTAACGATTTGTCTAAATCTGATATTCGGACCATTGTGTGCAGGTATTTCATTTGATCACCATCTACTCCTCTAATCGAAAGGCTAGGTTAATAAAATCGACAACCGAAATAAATGGCTATGAAGGTTTTCAGAATTGGAGGAATTGGACTCGTTTATGCCTATGCAGTAGCGCTTGTTCCCTGACGTTAAGTCGGAGTATTCCTCGGCGATCTAAGTTGGCCCGGTGTCCAACTCGAATTACGGACTCTTACTCCTAATATTTCAAAACATCCATGGAACTAGTGCTACGGCACAAACATGATTGCAAAGATAGTGTGAAAAAACTGAAAAGCCTTTGATTAATAATGGAAAGATTCTGCAAGTTCTTCCGACCGGCTTGATTGAGTTGCTGGGAGCCCAGGTAGAGCAGGCTAAAACAAGAATTCGTTGTCAGTTTTTTGATAACACTTTTTTTACCGTTGCGCCCAACCTCCGCTAAATGGGATTGCCTGCCCCACGAAGAAGTCGCTGTTTTCTGATGCTAGAAATAGGGCAAATTTTGCATCCTCTTCCGCCGTTGCGAGACGGCCGAGTGGTACCTGTCGTTTAAGAGAACTAATGAATGATTCTTTCTCTCGGAGTTCGGGCGGATAGTACACGGGGTTCTCGACATAATTTTGAGCAATCAAATTCACTTGTATGTTTTTGGGAGCCACCTCGACCCCAAGGGATTGGACGTACCCCACCTGAGCTGCCCTCGCAGCGCTGTAAGCCGTGACTGTTTTCAGCCCTCGAAGTGCAGTAGCACTCCCGAACACGATTATCTTTCCTTTTTCTCGCTCAATCATCTGCGGTAATACGGCCTTGGAAAGCCTGTGAAGAGGGTGCACCATCATTTCAAAGGTGTTCTGCCACTGCTCTTCCTGCAAATCGGTCGCGTTGATACCGCTGTAGTTGGGGGAAGCAAGATTCGCAATGAGTATGTCGATCCTGCCGCTCTGTGAAATCAATTCCTCGCAGCGGCCTTCCTGCGTGAGATCGGAACTATCCGCAATGATGTTGGCGCCCTCTTTTTGGAACAGTTCAATGGTGGCGGGACCCATGTAGTCGTCTGCTTGAGTAACCAGTACACGCTTCCCGTTGAGTTGTTTATCCATGACTTACTACCTATTTTATCGAGATTAAAGGAGTGACAAACGCACCTCCAATCCACACAATACAACCCCGTTTGCGATAAAGAAAATAGTATTGGAAGTTCTTCAACTCTTTGTTAGTGGCATATCTCAGGGGTGCGTATACGGGTTAATCGCCCTGGGATTCGTGTTGATCTATAAAGCAACAGAAATGGTTAATTTTGCTCAGGGCGACGTGATGATGCTGGGCGCTTACATTGGTTTAACACTAGTTAACTCATTTGAATTGCCTTATTTGTGGGCGGTTCCCGCCACCGCTTTTCTAATGATTTTGTTAGGTGCGATTCTTGAGAGGGTCTTTTTTAGACCGATGATCGGTGAGCCCCACTTTGCTGTCCTAATGTTAACGATTGGGCTTGGTTTTGTGCTCAGGGCTCTTGCTGGTGCAATCTGGGGAAGTGAGCCTCAGGCTGTGGTTACGCCTTATTCTGGAATGGTTCTCCGTTTTGGTGATCTGGTAATAGGTTATGAAAATCTCGTGATTATTCTCGGAACTGCTGTGCTGTGTTTTTCCTTGTGGTTGTTTTTTCGATTCTCACGCTATGGTATGGCGATGCAGGCTGCTTCTCAGAATCAGCTCGCGGCGTTTTATGTAGGCATACCGGTGAAACGAATCTATTCGCTCGTTTGGGGCTTGGCCGCTGCGATCGCAGGAATCGCGGGTATTTTAATGGCGCCCATTTCCTTGGTGTATCCGATGATTGGTTTTGTTGGTATTAAGGCATTCGCGGCAGCTATCGTGGGGGGGTTTGGCAGTCTTCCCGGAGCTCTCGTGGGCGGATTACTAATCGGAGTGTCTGAACAATTTGCTGGATACTATCTGCCGGCAGGGTTCTCAGAGACGAGCGCCTACCTTATTTTGCTGCTCGTTTTAATTGTTAGGCCTGACGGTCTATTTGCGACTATGCAGAAGAAGAAAGTCTAATGCGTTTTATTCGTAAAATACGGTATGGCCAGGATATCGATTTAGTTAAACACCCTGGGCATGTGTTTTGGTATGGGCTGCTTTTACTGTGTGTTCTTGCGGCCCCCGTTTTTCTAGATAACTACTTGCTAGGCGAATTGGCACAGGTATTCATATACGCCATAGCAGGAGCAGGGTTGATGCTCCTCGTCGGATATACTGGTCTGGTTAGCCTGGGGCACGGTGCCTTCCTGGCCTTGGGCGCTTACATACACGGTTTCTTGTTTAACGCTGGTTTACCCTTGCCTATTTCTTTGGCTTTAGCATCGACGATCACGGCATTAATAGGGGGTATTATCAGTATCCCTGCTATGCGTATGACCGGAATATACCTCGCGGTCGCGACGCTCGCTTTCGCGGTCATCATCGAGCAAGTCCTAGTTCATTGGGAAGTCGTTACGGGCGGGCTGCGCGGAATGCCGATTCCTCCCGCAGAGATTTTTGGGGTTGTTCTGAATACTCCGCAAGCGTTCTATTTTTTGTGCCTGTTTTTGTTGTTGTGCTCACTATTGTTGGTTCTCAATGTGTTACGAAGCCCTTCAGGCAGAGCGATGCTCGCCATCCGTGATTCGGAAACCTCTGCTGAAAGTATGGGGATTAATTTGGCCAGAACCAAAGCACTCGCTTTTGCCATTTCTGCGGGTTTGACCGGTGTTGCGGGTGGGTTGATCGCTCATCGCCTTAACTATCTGTTTCCTGATTCCTTCGGCTTAAATACTTCTATTCAGTTGCTTTTAATGGTTGTTGTTGGCGGCTTGGGGTCGATTCACGGAATCTTGTTTGGCGCGGTGTTCATTGGTCTGTTGCCACAGTTGATTGCAATTTTCCGAGACTATGCGCCAGCACAAATCGGGCAAATACCTGGCTTGGAGCCAGCAGTGTTCGGATTTATTCTGGTGGTTTTTTTGATTTATGAGCCTTTGGGTCTTTACGGTAGATGGCTCAAGATTCGACTCTTTTTTGAGGAGTATCCTCTTTACAGAAAATCCACTTACAAGCGTCAGAGAGCTTTTCTCCAAACAGAAAGATTGAAATGAGTGAGCTGTTAGATATCAAATCGGTCTCGATTAGTTTTGGCGGCTTGAAAGCGGTTCAAAATGTCTCTTTCACGCTAAACAAAGGCGAAGTATTCAGCATTGTTGGTCCTAATGGCGCCGGTAAAACCACTATTTTTAACCTGGTTAGTCGAATTTATGATTGCTCCGAGGGTTCAATTTTTTTTCAGGGCGAAGATATCACTAATGTACAGACACATCGGGTTGCGGAGCTTGGCATAGCTCGAACTTTTCAAAACACCGAACTATTTGAAAAAGAGACCGTGTTGAATAATCTGTTGATTGGTTGTCATGTAAGACGCGAAACTAATTTCTTGCAGGAGATCCTATTTACCTCTGCTGTTCGCAAGCAAGAGCTGGCTTTCAGGGAGTTTGTCGAATCAGTTATTGATCTCTTGGACCTTCAGTCGTATCGGGAGCAGGTCGTGGGTAATTTGTCTTATGGGACCCGAAAGATGGTCGAGGTTGCTCGGGCTTTGTGCACGAAACCTAAGCTATTGCTCCTTGATGAACCTTCTTCAGGTTTAAATCCTGAAGAGACTGAAGATCTGGCTTTTTGGATTGAAGATATTAACGAAGAATTAGGAATTTCAACCATCATGGTTGAGCACGATATGAAACTGGTTTCCAGCGTCTCAGATCGTGTGATGGCCATGGCCGATGGAAAGATGCTTTTGATTGGAACGCCCCAAGAAGTGCAGGAAGACCCAGAAGTCTTGCGGGCTTATCTGGGCGATTAGTCGTGGCTAATTTATTGCAACTCAGTAATCTGGAGACGTATTACGGGCCTATCATGGCAATCCACGGAGTCAGTTTATCGGTGGCTGAAGGCAGTATTACCTCTGTTTTGGGGGCCAATGGAGCGGGTAAGACGACTGTGCTCAAGACAATTAGTGGTGCGATGGAACCGTTGAAAGGCACAGTGATGTTATCTGATGCGGAGATCCAAGGTGCGGATCCAGATGTAATTGCAAGATTAGGTGTGGCCCACATCCCTGAAGGTCGTGAAGTATTTCCCTTCATGAGTGTTGAAGAAAATTTATTGATGGGCGCGTTTTCAAGGAATGATTCTGATATCCAGGCGGATGTAGAACTTGTTTTTAGTTATTTCCCAGTACTTGCTTCTCTGCGGACCACTCAAGCTGTCAAGCTGTCGGGTGGTCAGCAGCAAATGTTGGCGATTGGAAGAGGGCTAATGCTCAGGCCCAAGTTAATGTTGCTTGACGAACCTTCTCTGGGTCTTTCTCCGAAATTGGTTTCTGAAATATCGGAAATTATCTCGCGTTTGAATAGAGAACAGGGCGTAACAATTTTACTGGTAGAACAAAATGCAAAAATGGCGCTAGACATCGGTGACTATGGTTTTGTTATGGAGCTGGGTCGGATTGTAATGGAGGATACGTGTTCGCGCCTGAAAGCTTCGACTGACATCCAGGAATTCTATTTAGGTATGAAGGATGAAGGTGCAAGAGGACGTCGACGCTGGAAACAGAGAAAAACATGGCGATAGAATCGGCGAAGAACACTCAGCTGATTGATGGCGTTGCTACGGTGTCAGAACTGTTTCTTAAAAGGGTGATTGAGCTAGGTGATAAAGTTGCTTTGCGAGAAAAAGATTTCGGAATATGGAACGAATATAGCTGGAGTGATTGGGGAGACTTTGCGAAGTGGGTTGGCTTGGGTTTGACCTCGTTAGGCTTTTCTCGAGGAGACGTGTGCTCAATTGCTTCTGAAGTTAATAAAGAATGGATGTTTGCTGATTTGGGCGTCATTACGATGGGAGGGGTGACCAACGGAGTTTACCCCACAGATGCTCCAAACCAAGTCGAATACCTAATCACCGATAGTGGAACCCGTTTTTATTTTGCGGAGGATGAAGAACAGCTCGACAAAGTACTTGAGGTGCGAGAACGGACACCGACCTTAGAAAAAATAATCATTTTTGATATGGAAGGGCTGCGTAATTTTGACGATCCTCAGTGTATAAGTTTTTCTCAACTAATCGAGCTGGGGCAACAATATGAGTTGGATCATCCTCAGTTATGGTTGGAAGAGGCAGGGAAAGCTAGCTCCAATGATTTAATGATTCTTACCTATACTTCCGGGACAACGGGGCCGCCGAAGGGTGCAATGATTAGTCAGGAAAACATGATTTATATGATGAAGAATCTGCAATCGGTCTACGGAATTTATCCGGAAGATGAACAGCTAGGGTTCTTGCCGTTGGCTCACATTGCTGGACGTATGTTCTATACCTTTGCCGTGATAGAGGCGTGTTCGACGATTAATCTGATTGAAGAGCCAGAAACTGCTGTCAGAGATCAACAAGAAATTGCTCCGACCATACACTTTGCGGTGCCGAGAGTATGGGAAAAGCAGTACTCGCTTGTGACGATCAAGGTAAAGGAAGCTACCAGGATTGGCCGGTGGTCATACCAGCTTGCGATTGGTCTTGGGGCTAAAGTAGCTGAACAACGCAAAAACGGTTTGACGCCAAGCTGGTGGTTAAGTGCAGTGCACTTTTTGTTCGATTTTTTAGTGCTTAAGAACATTCGCATACTGCTAGGTATTGATCAGTGTCGCTGGTTATCCACTGCGGCCGCGCCCATAGCGCCTGAGCTAATAGACTGGTTCTGGGCTCTGGGTAAACCCATGTTTGAAGTATATGGTCAGACTGAGTGTACAGGGATTGCAACCGCCAACTCGGCAAAATTTAACCGAGTAGGGTCTGTAGGCAGGGCGACAGAGGGGACGGAAGTTATATTGTCCGAAGAGAGGGAAATTCTTATTAAAGGGCCAGGAGTTATTCAGGGATATTGGAACAAGCCTGAAAAAACAGCTGAGACTTTTGTTGGAGAGTGGTTACACACCGGAGATGTTGGTCGAATCGATGAAGATGGGTACGTATACATTGTAGACAGGATGAAAGATATCATCATAACGGCGGGCGGAAAAAACATCACACCGAGTGAGATTGAGAACCAGCTGAAATTCTCCCCTTTTGTCTCTGATGCGGTGGTTGTGGGCGATAAGAGACCCTATTTGACTTGCCTTGTTATGATTGATCAAGAAAACGTAACAAACTATGCTCAGGACAAGAACGTTCCATTTACGAACTACACAAGTTTGTGTCATACCCAGGAGGTTCAGGATCTTATATGGGAGGAGATTGAGGCCGTTAACTTGAAGTTTGCGAGAGTTGAGACAATCAAGAAGTTCAGGTTAATTGATCAGCTGCTTGATCCTGAGGATGAAGAATTGACACCAACGATGAAATTGAAACGTAAAGTGGTGAACGAAAAGTATCTGAAATTGATAGAGGAAATGTATTAGGGGAGAGTCATGGTGAAAATCAGTTCATATCTTATTCTTATGGTGCTGTTATTTGGTTGTGGTGGTGGCTCAAACCAGGGTTCAGAGGTTGAGATAAATGGGGTCAGTGAATCTGAGATCCGGATAGGCACGCACACCGATTTGTCTGGCCCCGTGGCTATCTGGGGAGTCGGCGCGACAAATGGTGCCCGTTTGCGTTTTTCCGAAATCAACGAGGCAGGTGGTGTGCACGATCGCCTAATACGATTTATCGTAGAGGACACTACTTATGCCGTGCCCAAGGCAATATCTGCGGCGAATAAGCTGATCAATCGTGACGGAATATTTGCGATGCTAATGGGTCTTGGAACTCCAGCAAACAATGCAATTATGCCCATTCAATTCGCAGCTAACGTGCCTAATCTGTTTCCAATCAGTGGTGGAAGGAAAATGATCATGCCCTCACACAAGTTGAAGTTTACACAGCGAGGGACTTATTACGATGAGATGCGTGCGGCCGTAAAGTATTTTGTCAACGAGCGGCAGAAAGAACGAGTTTGTGTAGTCTATCAAGATACAGATTATGGACAGGAGATACTGGATGGCGTGGAGGATCAGGTAAAGGCGATGGGTCTTAAAATCGTCGCTCTCTCATCTCACAAGCCGACCGAAACCGAATTCACTGCCGTAATCTTGAAGTTAAAGAACGCGGACTGTGATGTCGTGATGATGGGTACGATACACACAGATACGATACTGATACTTGATGCGGCTAAAAAGATAGGCTGGGCAAATGTTGACTGGGTTGGAAATAATGCTACCTATGCCCAGGTGGTTGCAGAGCAAGAAAGTGCAGAAGGTTACTTTTGCTTCACTCATATGGCGAAAATTTATTCGGATGAGGACATGAGTCCGGAGCTAAAAGCCTGGTGGGATAGATATGTCACGATGTTTAACGAAGAGCCTGGAGTTCCCGCTATGGAAGGCTATCGCGCTGCAGACTTGGTCTACGAGGCTTTGGATCGAGCAGGACGAGAGGTAACAACTGACGGGTTCATTGCCGCCCTGGAAAGTATCGATGAATATACGGACTTGTTTGGTTATCGAGTCAGCTTCGGCCCAAATAAACACGGTGGAGCGACTGAGTCCGTATTAGCGCAGGTCAAGGACGGTCGTTGGGTAGCACTCGAGCAGGCAGTTTCTTATTAAACTTCGTTAGAGAACAGAGCGGCTTAAGCGCAAGTTGTCGTAATTTCGAGGTTCCCTAAAATTAACTCTTTGGGGAGACTCTCCTTTAATTGTGACTCGATGTCCTTGCCTCGGTTGTGGCCAGTAGTCCCACATTGCAAAATGTTGCGCTGAACGATTATCCCAGAGTGCAATGGCGTTGACCGTCCACTGAAATCTCACTTGAAACTCGGGTCGTGATTGGTGGGTAAACAAAAGCTCGAGTATGGTCTGGCTTTCTTTTTTCGAAAGACCGTCAATCGTGGTGGTGAAACTTGGATTGACGTATAAAGCCCGCCTCCTAGATATCGGGTGGGATGTTACGATCGGGTGAATACTGCTTGGGTAATTGGTTTTATCATCGACACCACGATCGGTGTATCGGCCTCGATAGATGTGCTCTGACTCGTGTTTGGCATTGAGTTCAGCGAGAAAAGCTTTCATTCTCGTGGAGAGGGTTTCATAAGCTGCGTACATGCTGGAAAATAGAGTATCACCTCCAGTTTCTGGAACCTGATGTAGCTGTAACATCGTTACAAGCGGTGGTTCGCTGTCGCAAGATACGTCAGTATGCCAACCATTTCCGTTGGCGATTTTCGAGTTGGCATCGGTTTTGATTACAAATATTGCTTCGTCGTCCTCGAGAGTCGGCGCCGCAGGGTGGGAGTGAAGAGGTCCAAATTGTGTCGCAAAAGCGACCTGCTGTGTTGGGCTGAGCTTGGGTTGATCGCGAAAGAAAAGGACTGAATGCTCTGATAGAGCCTGCTCCAGTTCTTTGAATTCCTCATCGCTAGGTGAGATCAGATTCGCGCCGGATATTTCGGCGCCAATGACAGGCGATAGTTTGTTGATTGTTAACATCCCTGGAGTTTAACTGATTAAGCGATTTTGTCGCTGGCACATTCTTCGATTTATTTGATTCGCCGTTGTGAACTGCTGCCCAGAATTAATTTCCATCGTATAATGGCTGACAAGTAAACATTCTGAGAAAAAAATGACGGTATCTCGAATTGAAAGAGGCGGACTAAGAGTAGCGCGGGAGTTAGACGATCTGGTGGAGAATGCTATCGCACCGGGCACAGGCATAGATGTTGAGGCTTTTTGGTCCGGATTTGAAAGCTGTCTTAACGAACTAGGTCCTGTTAATCGTCAGCTATTGTTGGTTCGTGACGAGTTTCAGAGTCAAATTGATCAATGGCACCTGGATCGCAAAGGCAGTCCCCTTGATCCCCAGGAGTATAAGGCGTTTCTTTCGGAAATAGGGTATTTGTTGCCTGAACCGGATGATTTTGAAATCTCGACTTCTAACGTGGATGAAGAGATTTCTATCCTCGCGGGCCCTCAGTTGGTGGTGCCTGTTATGAATGCCAGATATGCATTGAACGCCGCCAACGCGAGATGGGGAAGTCTCTACGATGCCTTTTATGGAACAGACATAATTCCAGAGACCCCAGGGAGAGAAAAGGGTAACTCTTATAACGCTGCTAGGGGAGAGCTAGTTGTGGAAAAGGTCGCGTCGGTTCTTGACCAGGTTTTTCCGCTTGCAGGAGCAAGCCACAGTGACGCGGTCAGTTATGGCATAGGTGAAGGGTCTGATGGAAAAAGGGAACTTCGAGCAATCCTTAACGATGGTAATAGTACAGGTTTGCAGGAATCTGAGCAGTTCGTGGGTTTTCTGGGCGAGCCCGATCCTACGAGCATTCTGCTCAAACATAATTCGCTCCACTTCGAGGTGCAGATCGATCGTGATCACAATGTCGGTGCTGTGCATCCTGCTGGTGTTAAAGATGTGATTGTCGAGTCTGCTGTCACCACGATTCAAGATTGTGAAGACTCGGTAGCCGCTGTTGATGCCGAAGATAAGGTGGCTGTATATAGCAATTGGCTAGGTCTTATGAAAGGTGATTTGACCGAAGAGCTAGAAAAAGACGGCCGCAAGATTGTTCGCAAATTGAGTCCAGACAGGGAGTATCTTGATTTGATGGGGAATCCGCTGAGGCTGAAAGGTCGCAGTTTGATGCTGGTTAGGAACGTGGGTCATTTGATGACCACTGATGCCGTTCTTGATGGGAATGGATCAGAAGTGCCAGAGGGCTTTTTAGATGGCTTTGTTACTTCCTTGGCCGCGATGCATGACTTGTTGAACGAGAAAGGACCTAAAAATTCGGCGGAAGGAAGTGTCTATATAGTAAAACCTAAAATGCATGGTCCCGAAGAAGTTGCCTTGACGGTGAATTTGTTTGAAAAGATTGAAGAAACGTTAAAACTACCGGCAAACACACTAAAGGTCGGCGTAATGGATGAAGAGCGTCGAACCAGCATCAACCTGAAAGCTTGCATTGAAAAGGCAAAGGATCGGATTGTTTTTATCAACACAGGTTTCTTGGATCGAACGGGCGATGAAATCCATACGAGCATGCAGGCTGGGGCGGTTTTACCTAAAGAAGTAATCAAGGCACAAACCTGGATCAAGGCTTATGAGGATTCTAACGTGGATGTGGGGCTTAACGCTGGTTTTAGGGGTAAGGCTCAGATCGGTAAGGGAATGTGGCCGAAGCCAGATGAAATGGCTGAGATGCTAGATCAAAAAATTGGTCATCCTAAAGCCGGTGCAAATACAGCGTGGGTGCCTTCGCCTACCGCTGCGAGTCTGCACGCTCTTCACTATCATCAGGTGAGCGTGGCATCGATCCAAGGTGAAATGGAAAAACGAACGCCGGCGAGCGTGGACGATATTCTTAAGATTCCCCTATTGGCAGGGGAAAATTTGTCTTCCGAAGAAGTGCAAAAAGAGCTCGACAACAATGCGCAGGGGATTCTGGGCTATGTCGTTCGTTGGATCGATCAAGGTGTGGGCTGCTCTAAAGTTCCCGACATAAATGATGTGGGGTTGATGGAGGACAGGGCCACGCTTCGCATTTCCAGCCAACACATCGCAAACTGGTTACACCAGGGAATTTGTTCAGAGGAGCAGGTTATAGAAACGATGCAGCGCATGGCCGCAATTGTCGATGAGCAAAATTCGGACGATAAATTCTACCGGGATATGGCACCTAATTTTGATGACAGCGTCGCATTTCAGGCGGCTCTTGACCTGGTCCTGAAAGGTCTTGAACAGCCAAATGGTTATACAGAACCAATTTTGCACGCCCGCCGAAGGGAAGCGAAAGCACGATTTGGAGGATAGCTTCGCTTAGGTATGACTGGCTTGGGGTGCCTAGGGCACCCTGATGTCGTCGACTAGATCTCGAACCTCTTCGGGGACGTCATCCGTAAGTCTTGAAATCGAATATGCTGTCAACAAGTTAAGGATAGCGCCCACCATACCGATGCCTTGAGGGGAAATCCCAAACCACCAGTGATCTGCGTTGTTGTGTTCTGGTGCGATGAAGACGAAATAGACGATATAAGCCATCGTAAAAGAGAGTCCAGCCAGCATTCCCGTGACAGCGCCTTCGCGATTCATTCTTTGGTCAAAGATACCCAGTAAAATAGCCGGGAAAAGTGACGCGGCGGCGAGTCCAAATGCAAGCGCTACGACTTGAGCCACGAAGGCGAAGTTGTTAATCCCAAAATACCCTGCGATCAAAATTGCGACGGTTGCGCTAATCCGGGCGAGCAGCAACTCTGATTTATCAGATACCGGCCTGCCCTTGTTGAAGGTTTTTGCGTAGAGATCATGAGAGACCGAAGTTGAAATCACCAGCAAGAGTCCCGCTGCTGTCGATAGAGCCGCAGCTAAACCTCCTGCTGCTACCAGAGCTATAACCCAGGCAGGCAGTGCGGCAATCTCTGGGTTTGCCAGCACCATAATGTCTCGATCAACATAGACTTCGTTATTGTTATTGGTGAGCGTGTTCGTTACTGCTCGAGAACCATCTTCATTCCTCTCGTTTGAGAAAGAGGGTTTTCCGGTGAAAGGCGCGCCAGGATGGTACTGAATTTTGCCGTCTTGATTTTTATCAGTCCAACCAATTAAGCCGATGTCTTCCCAGCTTTTGAACCAGCCATCTACCTGTGAGTATTGGGTGTTATGGACTGTTTCCACGAAGTTAAGTCTTGCAAATGCTCCTACCGCAGGTGCAGTGGTATATAAAATCGCTATAAACAAAAGGGCGTATCCTGCCGATTTTCGGGCGTCTGCGACGCTTGGTACTGTAAAAAAACGTACGATGACATGAGGAAGTCCTGCCGTTCCAATCATCAGTGCCATGGTAATTGCAAATACGTCAATCGTGCTTTTAGAACCGTCGGTGTATGGGGTGAACCCCAACTCCACGATCGTTTGATCAAGTTTTTCTAATACGGATAAGCCACTACCGCCTAGGACTTCGGATCCTAAACCGATTTGTGGTATCGGTACGCCTGTAATTAACATGGATATGAAGAATGCGGGAACCAGATAAGCAAAAATCAATACGCAATATTGGGCAACCTGGGTATAGGTGATTCCCTTCATTCCCCCAAGTACTGCATACATAAACACGATTGCCATTCCGACAACGACTCCCCAGGTAATTGGAATGTTCAGAAATTGGGAAAAAACAATACCCACGCCCCTCATTTGTCCCGCTATGTAGGTGAAAGAAATGATGATCAGGCAGACGACCGCTACTACGCGGGCAGTTGTCGAGTAGTAGCGAGTGCCGATGAAATCAGGCACCGTAAATTCTCCGAATTTTCTTAAATAAGGCGCTAACAAAAGTGCAAGGATCACGTAACCGCCGGTCCAACCCATCAGATAAACTGTTCCGTCATAACCCATGAAGGCAATGATCCCAGCCATAGAAATGAAGGATGCAGCGCTCATCCAGTCTGCGGCTGTTGCCATGCCATTAGCGATTGGATGCACTCCTCCGCCTGCCACATAGAATTCGCCTGTAGATGAGGCTTTAGACCAAATCGCTATTCCGATATAGAGCGAGAACGACAGAAAAACAAACAGATAGGTTAAAGTTTGAGCATCCATTATTCGTCTTCCAGATCGGATGCTTCGTATTTTTTGTCAATTCGCTTCATCACAGCGCTATAAACGAAAATGAGTATTACAAATACATAGATTGAACCTTGCTGAGCCCACCAGAACCCGAATTTGAACCCAAAAAACTGAATTGTATTGAGTTCGTCTACCAGCAAAATGCCGAATCCGAAAGAGACCAAAAACCAGACACTCAACAGTATGAGCATCAATTTGATATTAGCTCTCCAGTAGGCATTTCGTTTTGGATCTTCCATAATTACTCTCATAAGCAGCGATTAGTTTTCAAGTAAAGCTTTGAACTGAGTTGTTGGGTGGATGTGAGTCAGTTAGAAACATAGCGATTCAAACCGTGCATGTCCAATCAAATCCAAGTTGAAGCGAGAATCAAACTGTGGCTGTAAGATTAACCGGCAGTTGTTTGCTTAGGCGGCTTGAATGATTCTGATTTTGATGTCTTGGGAAAGGTGCAATTATGTCTAATCCGGTACAGCCAATAAGACCGGCTGCGACGGTGATCATAGCTCGGGAGGCAAAAATTGAGTTTGAGATTTTCATGCTCAAAAGGACCAGCTCGGCTAGTTTTGCTTCGGGTATGTTTGTGTTCCCAGGTGGAAGGGTAGATCACGACGATCACCTGCACAAATATGACGAACACAGAATCGGTCCGTCCGAGGCTCAGCACTCCCAGATTCATTCAGTGGGATACGAGTGGAGAGGGTTTTGGATTGCGGCAATTCGGGAGACTTTCGAGGAATCGGGTTTGCTCCTTGCGTATGATCATCACGGGAGAATAATCTCTTTTGAGGAATCGGAGCTCGAAAGGCGTTTCGCGTCCTATAGGCAGCCTTTGCATGACGGAGAGATCAGCTTGCTAGATGTTTGTGAGATGGAAGGGATTAAATTGGCTGTGGATCAGATCCATTTTTACAACCGGTTTATTACGCCGGTAGGCCGGCCCCGGCGCTTTGATACCAGGTTCTTCATTGCTGCTGCCCCCGAGGCTCAACGCGGTATACATGATGAGCAAGAAACAGTGGACAGCATTTGGATTAACCCGACTGAGGCCCTAAGGCGCAATGATGAAAAAGAATTTGATTTAATGAGAGTGACTCGTATGCAGTTGGAGTGGTTGACAGAATACGCTAACAAAGCGGAGCTGCTCGAGACCGTGAGTAATCGGAAGGAGTTTCTAGTTAGGCGTCCTGGTCCTGTGGCTCCCGGCGTCTAGTTATTAGTTAGAAGAAGTATTCGACATTAATTATTATTGTTTATAAAGTCTATTCTCTCAAGAGTTATCCCTCAGTTCTAATGGATGCACCCGACTTACAACTACAACAAGTCTCTGTTACTCGAAAAATGGCAGCTTCCCTGCCACGATTGAGATCAATCGCGCAGGGGAAAGGGCTGAAGATGCATCACCTAGGCGCTGGTTATCCTCATCCAGAGGTGACGGATCCGCGAAGGTTTCTTCAACATCAATCCCGTTATTTTGAATTTCTCGAGAAAAAAGAGGGGGTCAACGAGGGGCAAAATCTTCCCGAGTACCTTAGAGAATCTTATTCTTATACTGATACGCTGGGACCTAAGTCCACTAGAGAATGTTTTGCTAGGATCTATGGAAGAGATTGGGGCCTAGAGATCAACCCTGAGCTTTTGATTCCAACTGTGGGTGCATCAGGCGGTATCAATTTGATTTGTTCGATGTTTGAGCGACCGGGAAAATCAGTTGCCTATATCACCGATGCGCCGACATACCCTGGATTTACGGCCAGAGTGGGGCTCTGTCAGCACGCTAAAATATTTAGTGTAGAAATGGACGAAGAGGGCGCTAAACCGGACGAATTCGAGCGACAAATTTTGAAAGCGA
>CAJWGQ010000040.1 GCA_913041025.1 uncultured Gammaproteobacteria bacterium
CTCGATTTACTGTTGAAAAGAGATGACAAGGTTTACTGGCCGACGCACGGACCTGCCATAACGGAGCCAAAGGAACACGTTTCGGCTTTCATAGCTCACCGAAGAGAAAGAGAAGAACAGATTTTGAAATGCGTGGATGAAGGTGTTCATATAATCTCAGAGATGGTGCCCAAGATGTATCAAGGTACACCAGAATTCATGTTTCCCGCTGCCGCTCGCAGTGTATTGGCTGCTGTTGAATACATGATTAAGCGGGGAGTCTTGATTTCTGATCGAGATAGTTTGATGGAAGCTCGGCTTACTAGGGATTAGCTGGCAATCCGGTTTTCAGGTTCAATGTTACCGTTGCTGGCTTCTTCATTAAGAAGATTGTCCTGAATGGGTAGCTGAACCACGACCGCGACGCCCGAATTGTCCGATAAATTGACGGCTCTGACATGCCCCCCGTGGTGTTCCGCGATCACTCTTACGACGTAGAGCCCCAGCCCAAAATGCAGACGATTATGTTGATCTCGATGACTTACCATCGAATCAAAGAGAGAGTTTTCTACCGACGGAGGCAAGATTCTCCCTCGATTAGCAACGGTTATTCTTAACAGGTTATCAATTTTATCAAGCTGCACCCGGATGGTTGTGTCTTTTCGGTGAAAATCCAGGGCGTTATCCATTATTTTGTCCATCATTTGTTCCACTCGATAATCCGATGCCATAGTTAAAACTGATTCGTTGGTTCCCGAGTAAATGATTGATGCCTTTGGATGAGTTAGATTGTGGTTGTTTACATAATTTTTCAGGAGCTGATCTAAATCGACGGGCTCAAAATCTTCAGATTGTAACGCCTCTTCTAAATTGGCGGCATCCGCGAGATTCTGCACGATAGCCCCGATTCTGTTGACCCCTCTTTTTGCGCTCTCTAAATATTTGCTGTTGCTGACATCTTCGTGATTCAAAGCTAGGTTTTGTAGTGAAGTGCTTAATGTGTTGAGCGGATTATTGATTTCATGTCGGAGTGTTCTGGGCATGCTAGCTAAAAAAGTGTTGTGTTGTCGAAGCTTAGTGAGCATGTTGGCAATGCTCCTTGCGAGATCACCGATCTCATCGCCGGAATGAACTTCTCTTTTGAGTTCTATGTCTCTGAGCCTTCCGTAACTATCTATCGCTGAGCTTGCTTCCCTCCTGAGGCTTCTGATTCGCCATGCTAATCGGCCAGCGAAAGTGATTAAGGCAAAGAAAATTACTAACAAGCTCATCGCTGATAACAGAATGACCTCCTCGAACGCTTTGCGCTGAAAGGTAAGAATATCTTTGATGTTTTGCTCTACTATGACTGATCCAATAATTTCATCATTCGATACTATTGGGTGCGCTACGACAATTATCTCTTGTTCGTCGCTTGAATAACTCCTCACGGCCATAGGGTCGCCAATTAGACTTGCTGATAAAACTTCTTCGAATGCTTCTTGTTCACCGAGTGATTCGAGTTTTTGTCGATACCTTTCCCCTGTTGCCATTAAATGGACAACGGGTCGAACATGCTCGAATGCATTCGAGGCCAACGTTAATAATGTTGGAGCTATCTCTGTATTTTCCGCATCTTCTACTTGAGCTTTACCTACCTCAGCTCGGATTTGTTTCCGGTCGTCAATTACAAGAATCTTTGCGCCTGAGTACCCCAACCCTTCGACGATGTTTCTGACTTCTGGTGTTCGCAGAACCACGAGATTGAAACTCTGTTTGCCGGGCTTAGGTACTGTTAATGTTTGACCTTCAATTATACGGGATACAGGGTCGTCGACGTCGATATAGGTAATCCCAAAATGTCTTCTCGAACCCAACAGGTCCAGCGGGAAACGAAATTCGAGCCAGAGCTCACCGCTTTGAGTGATCAACTTCCCTTGGATTTCGCCAATAGCTTGGCCACTGCTCGCGTATTGCCATTGCTCATCCATTTCAAAACCAGTCAGGTTGCCTTCTTTTTCGAACGCGAGCGATACGCGACCAGGTTCACCGTTGGGCTTTTGGAAATCGAGTCTTATTTGGTCAGAATTGTCTAATCGCAGTAAAGATCTATCTCTGTAGACGATTTCATCGTCTAGGACTCGCATATGTAGATAAAGTAGATTGCTTCTTTCCCCTAACAACAGCTCGAAGTCACCGTCGGAAAAACCGTTACTTCCGAACGGTAGGTATTCTTCCATCAAGCCATCGCCCCAATCATTAGGGTTGCCGTCAAGTCTGATGGTGTTTTCTAGAGGTTGCGCAAATAAGGATTCAAAATCATCAAGTTCTAAGGGCAAGTCATTGAATAGATCGTCTCGACCATTAAATAAAGTCGAGATTCCTTCTGCGGTAAGCAACTGGGTCTGGGATTGGCCCTGTACTAATAGCTTCTCCATTTCATACAGCTGTCGATAACTGATCCAGGGAATGATAAGCAGTGCCAATCCGAACAGGACGAGCTTGGTTCCCAGGCGCGGTCCTCGAATTTGCTTGCCAATTTTCAAAGCATAAGGCCTATAAGATTATTCAGACCAACGATAACCAAATCCATACTCACTTTTTATCAAATTAAAATCTGGATCAGCAAGTTCGAATTTTTTTCTGATATTTCGCATGTGCGTATTAATCGTATTATTCGTGACAAGGCTTTGCATGGTCGCGTTCATCAACGTTTCATAGCTAACCGCGTGCCCCGGTATTCTAACTAGCTTAGCTAACATTCGAAATTCGGTGCCCGATAAATCGATGCGCTGACTCTTCCATGTAACGATGAGTGCGTCCTGATCGAGAGTTAACTCCCCGATTTTTCGACCAGTGGTTTTATCTTCGGATTCACGACTCCCTCTTGCTTCGCTAATGCGTAGTAGAGATGTAATCCGCTCGACCAGATAATCAAGAGAAATTGGTTTGGGCAGGTAATCCCACGCTCCGAGTCGCAGTCCAGATATCTTGTCTATTTCGTCAATTCTTTCTGTAAGAAATATGATGGGTAAGTCAGGAGATCGCTGTAAAAGTTCTCTGCAAAGTTGAAAGCCCCCATCGATTTCATCTTCTAAAATGATGTCGAGAATAGCCAAGTCAGGTAATTCATTTTCAAAAGCTCTGATGGCATCCAAGCGATTTGAATGTGAGGCTACTTCATATCCTTTTTTGGCTATAGCGTCTGAATAATTTAACCGTTGATCGGGATCGTCTTCCACTATCGCGATTTTTTTAGCCATTCTATGATGTCCGTCGGTGACCGATGATAAAGTTAAAAGAACAGATTTGTTGTGGATCGCTCTTTGTTTATATCATTACAGATCTTGATAATGATTGGGAGACTCTAAGCAAGAGTCTTTATCAGTGCTTCGGTTCGGTGAACTATGTAGTAAGTATCCGCGATTGAAATATATCGCGCATTGAGGGCTTATGATTTTTGATTATTTGATAAATAATTGGATGGAAGTGCTGGGTCTCATCACTGGTTTGCTCTGTGTCTGGCTCTTGATAAGGGAAAATGTCTTAACCTTCCCGATTGGTCTCATTTATGCTGTGTTGACTGTTGTCGTCGTGTATAACGAGAAGCTCTACGCCGACGTGTTTTTGAATGTCTACTACGTTGGAATGAATGCTTATGGCTGGTTTTTCTGGCTTCGTGGTGGTGGGGATCGACGTATTGAAAGTCGTTTGCAAGTTGGCTCAGTTACGCAAAAACAAATCGTGTGGTTAACTTCTATTTTGGTGATCGGGTCGGCAGTGATGGGCTACGCCCTTACTTCGTATACTGATGCTGACCTCGCTTATCCTGATAGCTTTACGACTGTTGCGAGTTTTATCGCAATGTATTTGTCTGCCAAGAAGTTTCTTGAGAGCTGGTATCTTTGGTTCATAGTGGATGTCATTCAGGTGATTTTGTACCTGATAAAGGGGATCGAGCTTTATGCGCTGCTTTACTTTATCTATTTAGTTATGGCGTTCTTTGGCTGGAAAGCTTGGAAAACATCCGCTCAAGAGGTGCTTGTTGCGCACTAGAATCGTTTTAACTGGTCCTGAAAGCTGTGGAAAGACGGAACTGGCACGTCAGCTGTCTGAGCGTCTCTCAATTCCTTGTGTGCCTGAAATGGCTCGAGACTATTTGTCAAAGAAAACGGGAAGTTACTTACCGAGCGATTTGCTGGTGATAGCTGAGCTCCAACATCAAAAAGAAGAAGAGACCAGAGCGATTTCAGATTATATTGCTGACACCGATCAACAGGCGTTGTCTATTTGGTGGCAAGAGAAGTTTGGTCCGACACCGCAATTAATTTGTGACCTATATAAAAGACAGAGTCGAGGGGTTTACCTACTTTGTTATCCCGATCTGGTGTGGGAGCCAGACCCACTTCGTGAAAATGAAAATGACCGCTTGCGTCTTTTCGAGATTTATCTAGAGGATCTTAGGAAACGAGAGCTTTTGTATCGTGTTGTAAAAGGAACCGGTGAAACAAGATTGAACAATGCGATAAATGCGCTTGAAGATTACAGGGAGTTAAGCTTAGCTTCAGCCTCTTCTAGTTGAGTTCTTATCTCCTCTCGATCATTACCATGCTTAATCTGATATTTAGCCCACCCACTTTCTCTGTGCCAGTAGTTCTTAATATTGGCTTCTATTCGGCCCCTCGTGCTTTCTGGGTCTAACTGAGAGCACAACTCGAATAGTTCTTCAGTAGGCAAACTCAATCCCTGGTGCAGGGTTACTAAGTCAAATAGGGGGTCATGATTTCCAACAAATTCCCAGTCGATGGTTTCCCAACGTGACTCAGTGACGATAACGTTCCAAGGGTTTAAATCATTGTGACATGTTCTCAAGCCTGGAGAGTGCTCGCTACTTTGCTCTATAAACCTGCCATCGAAATTTCCATATATTTCCAAGAGTTCTGCAAGCGGATAGTTTCTATCGCATGCGGGCAGAGCCTTATGGAGTTGGGTCACATAGGAAATAAGTAGAGAACGTTCGGAAGATTCAGTAAAAACGTCTGCTAACAGAGAACCTTCAATCTTTTTGGTGATCATATGCCCATTATTTGGGTTGAAGGCAATAGGCTTTATAAACTTCTCCTCGGGCAATCGCTCGAACCAAAGTTGTTCATGTTTATAATCCACAAAGGGTTGGGTGGTTTCAGGCATTCGAAATATGAATGTTTCCTCGTTATACATGAAAAAGAAATTCCGGTTACTGTAACCCGTATCTATGTATTCAAAACCACGGATTTTAACCCTTGACCAATAGGGTTTTAACGCGAGGATGTGTTCTGTTGGATCTTGTTTAGTCAACGTGGGTTTGTTTGCTAAGGAAAACTGAAATTGTGTCTTCCTACTAGTTTAAACCAACCACCATTGCCATGGTTGAGCCAATTTGTTCATGAACTACGACGTCTGCTAAAGCATCCAGAGGGGTTTCTTCTCTATTCACTATAGCGAGGCTCGCTCCTTGACGCTTGGCGTATTCCGGAAAGCTAGCAGCAGGATAAACCGTTAACGAAGAGCCTAAAACTATAATTAGGTCGCAATCGTTGACTAATTCCTGAGACCTTTGCATCTGGTATTCGGGCATCGATTGGCCGAAAGAGATTGTCGCAGTTTTAACTATTCCGCCACAGGCAACGCATGGTTTGACTTGTCCGTGTTCTTCATATTCTTGTTTAAGATCGTCCAATTCGTATCGATATCCGCAGTCTAAGCATTTGGCGTAACTGTTGTTGCCGTGGAGTTCCACGACTAGATCATCTGGGATGCCAGAGTCTTGATGAAGATTATCGACATTCTGTGTGATGATTCCGATACATTTTCCCATTTCTACGAGCCTAGCAAGAGCCTGGTGTCCTAAATTCGGTTTTGCGTTCTCCCACGCTCCATCTGACGGCGCGAACTTTCTTCGCCAGGATTCTTGCCTTACTTCTGCGGAACTGACGAAATCTTGGAATTGAATTGGCTGCATTTTTGTCCATAGACCAGTGCCTGGGCTCCTGAAATCCGGAATCCCTGATTCGGTGCTGATCCCCGCACCTGTAAAGCAAAGAATTTTATTCGATTGATCAATTAATTTGCCGAGTTCGTCGATTTGCTCCTGGCTCACCTCAATTTAACTCCAAAATAGTGTCGTATTATTAAATCTATATTAAGACTCGATAACAATCTGTGATTTTCGGATTACGACAAATTACTTATTTAAATTTTGACGGTTGAAATATAATCTCAGCGAGTTCGCTAATTAATCACATTTAGAGGTAATGCGTTGGTTAAACCACTCCTTAAATTAGCGGTTTACTTGGTTCTCCTGGGAGGGACAGCAGTAATAGCTTTAAGCGGGTCATTTGCAATATATGGTTGGTCAAAGGGATATTCTGTTTCCAGTGCAATCAGCTATTTGTTAAACGCAGATGAGTTAGTCGAAAGTAATCCAACTGTTGAAGAGATTTCTTGGAGTAGGGTTAGTTGGGCAGGACATATTCAGAATAAGCGTCTTGCTGAATCCAGTGGTTTAGCGTCAAGTAATCGGTATGAGCAGGTTCTATGGTCGATGAACGACAGCGGTAATGCCCCAGAGCTTTTCGCGCTCAATACACAAGGCGATGATCTAGGCACATGGATTTTAGAAGAAACAGTTCAGAGTGATTGGGAAGCTTTGTCTGATTTCGTATTGGCTGGGCAACCGTACCTATTGATAGCAGATGTGGGTGACAATTTTCGATGGAAGCGAGTTCACTCTTTGATTGTCGTGAAAGAGCCAGATGTTGGTCAGCAAGAGGGGCGAACTATAAGTGAAGAATGGCGAATCGATTTCTCCTATCCTGATGGTGTGTTCCGAGATTGTGAAGCTGTGGCGGTCGATCAATCAAGAGATCGAGTCTTGTTGTTGACGAAAAGAGTTTATCCTCCAGAACTATACTCTCTCCCTTTAAAGGCTTCTTCATCTGTAGTTGCGCAAAAAATATCGGACCTTTTCCATTTGCCCCGAGCTACTCATGCTGATGTGAAGGAGGAGCCGGGGATCGGGAAATACCGAAGGATGGTGACTGGAATGGATGTGAGTGAAGATGATCTGCTACTTACTACCTATCAAGACTTGTATCTGTACAAGTTATCTAGACTCGAAGAAGCTCCTGTTGTGGTGAGAATGCCCTTAACCGGGCAAAGAGAGGCCGTGGCATTCGATCGTCGTTCCAATTCAATAGTATATGTTACCAATGAGAGACGAGACGGGGTCGGTGCGGCGGATGTGTTTAAGATTGAGCTTCCCGGATTTTAGAAAATGCTTGGGGTGGTTTTGAAAGCCGTTCGATAATTTGCATGGCGACCTGTCTTGCACTTGCTGCACTTGTGTCGACTTCCAGGTCATAGTTTTCGCCATGTTCATGAACCTGTTCATAATGAGAAGTTGCTGTTCCAGGAAATCTGCCAGGTCGCCTTGCTTCCCGAGATTTTACTATTTCCAATGAACATTTGACGCCCACAAACCAGGTTCTAGCAGGGTCAAGTACTGAGACGTAATCGTCTAAATAAGCGCGCTTGAATAGTAAGTCGTCAATTATGACGTTTGTGCCTGAGTTCTGAAACAGACTTATCGAGCGTCTCATGTTTTTGAGAATTTGTTCACCATACTCGCCGAACTGTATCGAAGTCACTAGCTCGCCGTCTTTTTTGATAGGTACGACATTAAGACCCTTTGACCCGGGCGTTCCAGGAGGGCTGTTTAACCCGCGCAACCTCATGGGCATCCCATCTCTAAAATGATCGAGAGCGATGTGCTGGTAAGGTTCTTCCAGTAACTGTTGGAGCTTGATTGCCAGTGTTGTTTTGCCCGCGCTGGAGCAGCCATTCAAAAATATTATGTTTGCCATGGTGAATAGACAATGTTTTAGATAAAAATCATAACGACCTCTATGCTAAATTCACACTTTCACAATCAATAAATATAGCGTATGCGTTGGGTCTTTCCAGAAACAGGGTTGGAGCAATTCGAGTTTTCAATACCAGATGCACCAAATACCTGTGCGGCTATTCTATCGACTTCAGATTACTCGCATAAATTAATCGGCTCAGAGGCAGCAAAGGCGGAGCATATGAAACCGTTGCGTAAAAACGCTTTTTCCTCTGGTAGATACGCGGTCCATCTAGCTCAAAATGGGCTTGGATTAGAGCCATCTGAAATTCTTGCTGCAGGCAGGCAGCCAATATGGCCTGCGGGCCAGGTGGGTGCTATTACTCACAGCACTGACTTTGCAGCTGCCATCGTGTCATGCGATTTATTGAGTGTGGGACTAGATATTGAAAGGTTGGGCCGGATTAAGGAAAAACTTTACAACAAGTTTTTCACGTCATCAGAATTAGCGTCGATTAGTGAGATGACCGGCTGGGAAGCTGAGTCAATTATCTTTTCTGCGAAAGAGTCAATCTATAAGGCGATATACTTTATAGTCCAAAGGTATGTGAACTTTAAGGAAGTGGAGCTGACTCTAAATCCGGGAAACTCGACTTTTTCTGTCAGCTATATAGGCGAAAACATGACGTCTTTGCAAAACCATAAAACTTGTGGTTATTGGAGTGTTTGTAAAGATCACGTGCTGACGGTAGTGGAGATTAGATAAGTTGCAGGGAATATTTGGCGTTTTATTTCTTATAATTTTTGCCTGGCTGTGTTCAGAACGCCGTGACCAGATTGACCTGCGTTTTTTAGGTATCGGGCTTTTTGCTCAATTTTCACTCGCTTTCTTGTTTTTTCAGGTCCCTTTAATCAGTGATATTTTGATGTCTTTGAATTTCATCATAGTAGCGATAGAAGCGGCTACGCTCGAGGGGACTCGGTTTTTGTTTGGATATTTAGGTGGCGGAAGCGAACCCTTCGAGGTGAGTGAGGGGGGTTATCTTTATCTGTTTGCATTCAGAGTTCTACCAAACGTGGTTGTTTTTTGCGTTCTAATTGCCGTTCTCTGGTATTGGAAGATATTACCAAAAATTGTTACTGGTTTTGGTTTTCTGTTGAGAAGTGTGTTCAAGGTTAGTGGGGCGGTCGGCACTTCAGCAGCCGCGACTTTGTTCCTCGGAATGGTTGAAACGCCTATGATAATCAGGGCTTATTTAACCAAGCTGACCCGATCAGAATTTTTCACGGTGATGACCTGTGGCATGTCTACAGTCGCAGGTTCAGTCATGATAATTTACGCAAATACACTGTCCAATATCATTCCGGGTGCGATTGGACATATCGTAGTTGGGTCAGTTCTTAATATCGTTGGTGCGATTTACGTTTCTAGGATTATTGTTCCTGAGGACGGTACTCCTACCTCCTCGGACAAATTCGAAGATCTTGGTTACAGCTCTACAATGGACGCGATAACGCGAGGTACGCAGGACGGATTGAAGCTGGCGCTAAATATTGGCGGCATGCTGCTTGTTATTATTAGTTTGGTTGCCCTTGTTAATGGAGTGCTTGGTCTACTAGAGATCTCAGGCGAGCCACTTTCGTTACAGCGAATGTTGGGGTGGTTATTTTCTCCCTTAGCTTGGTTAATTGGGGTGCCCTGGTCAGAGGCGCACTTAGCGGGAAACCTCATGGGAAGTAAAATAGTACTCAATGAGATGATCGCTTTTATCGAGTTGGCAGCATTAGGAAACGACCTGTCGGAAAACAGTAGACTAGTTCTTTTGTACGCCCTGTGTGGATTCGCGAATTTTGGTAGTTTAGGAATTTTGATAGGTGGCTTAAGTACACTGGTTCCTGAGAGAAAAGTGGATTATCTAAGTTTAGCGCCTAAGTCCTTGATCAGTGGGAACGTTGTTACCTTTATTACCGCATCTCTTGTGGGGTTAGCTATCTCAATTTGAACGAGCTGATTAGTTCGATTAAGCGATCTAAATCCGACTCGCTGATTCCCATGTGAAATACGAATCGAGGAGAGCCTAAGACAATCTCATGGTCTCTTAAGTGAGCGACAAATTCAGTGTATTTTGCATTTGATGGATTCACGTGAACCATGTTGGTCGCAAGAGAAGCGCTATTTTCTCCGAACTTTTCAATGATCGCCTCGAAGGCTCTTTCTGCTTTTAGATGATCTTCGACCAACCGTTCCCTGTTGTATTTTAGTGCGAAGAGTCCTCCGGCGGCGACTACACCTGCCTGTCTCATTCCGCCACCAAGAACTTTACGCCAACGACGAGCTTCATTAATAAAATCTTTGGAGCCAACCAACAAAGATCCCACAGGAGCGCCTAGACCTTTAGAGAGGCAAACAGAGATGCTGTCGAAATTACTTGCTAAGGTTTCAGGACTTAATTCTTTGGCAATACAGGCATTAAAAAATCTAGCGCCATCAAGGTGTAACAAGAGCTTGTAGTTGTCGCAAAGAAGCCGAATCTTTTCGATGTAATTTAAGTTGAGTGCTTTTCCGGCTTGGGTATTTTCCAGACATATCAGTTTCGTCCTTGCGAAATGATTGTCTTGGGGTTTGATTGCTGACTCAATTGACTCAATTGCAAGACTTCCATCTAGCTCAAAATTGATTGGTTGAGGTTGAATGCTGCCCAAGACTGCTGCGCCCCCGCCTTCGTATTTAAACGTGTGGGCTTCTTGACCTACTATGTACTCGTCACCACGTTGGCAGTGAGTTAAAAGTGCCGTTAGGTTGGATTGAGTACCTGTCGGTAGGAATAGAGCAGCCTCTTTACCCAATAGATTTGCTGCGAAAGCCTCTAATTCGTTAACAGTGGGATCTTCGCCATAAACATCGTCACCGACCTTTGCGGTTTTCATAAAGTCTCGCATCTCTTCGGTCGGATGCGTCACCGTGTCACTTCGCAGATCAATCATTTTTTCATCAAAAAAAAAGGCCAGTGAAATGGCCTTTTAGTTTAGTCTCAATTAATTAAGTTAGTTCGCGGCGGCCAAGGACACATTATAAACACCTGCCAACCTTGCGGAGTCCATAATATGGATCATCACGTCGGTAGTTGAATCGGGATGAGGTTGGATGATCACTGGCGCTTCAGGGTTTTCCGCATGTAGACGCTCTATGTTGGCTCTAACCGCTCGATAGTCTACGTCCCTCTGGGCAATGATGATCCGATCGCGATTGGTGATTCTCACCACGATACTTTTTTTGTCTGGATCAACCGTTTTAGGCTTGTCATCGTCAGGCTGATTTACGTCTAATCCAATTTCTTTTACAAATGTGGCCGTAACGATAAAGAAGATCAACATGATAAAAACCACGTCTAACATAGGAGTTAGATTAATTTTATTTTCGTTGTCTTCGGCCCTTCCGCTACCAAAAGGTCTACGCATGGATATTCTCCCTCGCTAATTCCTGACTGCGTTTGGCGGTATAGTAAGTCAATGTTTAGCTCGATACCAGAGAGGAGTGCTCCAAATTAGGAGACAAATCACTAGCAAGAAAATGGTCAATGGCCTATCGCTCAAGTAGGACCACTCGCCCATACTCAATAGAAGCGTTCGGCGGACGTTATCCTCGAACATACTGCTTAGGATAAATCCTAGGAGTAAAGGCGCTAACGGGTAATCTTGAACTCTTAAAATGGTCGCAAACATAGCAAAGCCTATTAGAAGTCCAAGATCAAACACGCTAAAGGTTGTCAGAAAAACGCCTATCAACGACAGGCTAATGACTAATGGCAGCAATATTGGATAGGGGATATTAATCAGCCGCGCGAGGAAGGGAATAAGGGGTAAATTCAGTATCAATAAAATACAGTTCCCTATAAACATTGACGCAATGATTCCCCAAAATAATTGCGGTTGGTCTGTAATTAAACTTGGTCCAGGCTGAAGGCCATAAGCCAGCATAACTCCCAGTAAAACCGCAGTTGTGCCTGAGCCAGGTATTCCCAGACTCAATAAAGGAACAAAAGACCCTGTGCAGGCTGCATTATTGGCGCTTTCGGGCGCGGCGACACCGGACTCAAGACTTTTGTTACCGATTCTCTTTTCTACATCGTATGCGAACAGGCTTGCAAGCGTTGCGCCTGCACCAGGTAAGATGCCAATAAAGAAACCTAGCAAAGAACTGCGGCTAATTACTCTTGATAAAATTGGAATTTCCTTTTTATTGATCTTGAGTTGATCAAGTCCAACGATTTGTGGTGTGGAGGATTTCCCTTTAAGGATTAGATAAAAGACCTCAGCTAGGGCAAAGGTCGCCATCACAATCACAATAAAATGAATTCCGTCTACAAGGTCCAATTGACCGAAGGTGAACCTTTGTACACCAGCTAGCTGATCGGTTCCTACTGTGCCTAACATTAGGCCTAGAAGCAGGGTGATCATACTTTTTATTCTTTTCATGGCCGGTGCAAACACGACAATACTGCTCATTGCCAAAAGCAATAGCGCGGCATATTCAGGGCTTTGGATGTACAGGGCAAAGGAGGCAATTGTTGAAGCGGTAAAGACGAGGATAATTGCGCTGAGTACACCACCTGCAAAGCTGCTGTAGGCGGCGATTGCCAGTGCTTTACCTGCCTGACCATTCAGGGTCATCCTATAACCGTCGAAGCTGGTTGCTACGGTGCTAGCGACGCCAGGTGCATTAATTAGTATGGCAGATGTCGAACCACCAAAAACGGCTCCATAGTAAACTCCAGCCATCATAATTAAACCACCTGCCGGGTCTAAGTTATAAGAAACTGGAATCATGAGTGCAATGGCTGTAATCGGACCCAGACCGGGCATCATTCCGATTAACGTTCCTGCCGAGCAGCCGATCAATATCCAAATCAGATTTTGGGATGCCAGAGCGGTTTGTAGACCATAAATTAAGCCTTCGATCATTTTAGATTGGTATTGTGATGCCCAGTCCTTTCTCGACTGTCAGCCAGCAGATAAACGGGAAAGCGAAAGATATTGAAATGGTCGGAACTGGTTTTCTTTGTCCAAGAATTATCATGTTCGATAAAATCAAGAGACCCAGACAAATCCATAACCCGAGCAGGTCTAACAAGAATAAAAAAATCAACAAGCTGCAGACTATAGAGCCAAGTTTTATAGCGGTTGCGTTGAATTTCCATGCTGTATCTATCTTATCCTGAGCTATAAAAAAAACGGAGATGAGCAAACCCAATCCGTACAGGTAGGGCAATGTTCTTGAGTTAAATAGGTCTTGTTCGCTCCAGGGGTCGAGATGGATGGCGCTAGTCATCCAAAGGTATAACACTGCCACACATAGAAGAGTGGCTGCCGTGATTTTAGAAAACACAGGGTTAAATCATCTTCAGTTTGACTAACGTTTTTCTCATCTGGGCTTCTTGGTCTCTCAGGAAATTTTTGAATTCGATTTCATTTAGGTAGAAGGGTGTCCAGCCATAGCGATCCAGCTGAATTTGCCAGTGAGGGCTGTCCTTTAGGGTAGAGACGATTTCTTTGAGGGTCTCCATTTCTTTTTGATCAAGAGTTTTTGATGCAAACAAACCTCTCCAATTACTGAAGACCACATTATTATTATCTTCCTTAAAGGTGGGCACGGAAGGTATCGAGGACAATCTTTGTTCCGAGCTGATACCGAGTATTTTGATACTTTTTGAACGGTGCTGATTGATGGTTTCACCTAGACCGCTGACTAACAAGTTGACTTCGGAGCTCATTAAGCCCACTAGAGCTTTCCCGCCGCCATCATAGGGAACATATTGAACGCTGCGAATAGACACCTCTGAGGCCTCCAATAGTAAGGAAAGTGCTATATGGTCCAGACTTCCTCTAACAGAGCCTCCGCCTACCAAAAGTCTTTTCTGATTTCTTTTTATATCCTCAACAACATCGTTCCAGGTGTTGTATTTAGAGTCGGGGTTGACTGCTATTACGGCTGGATCTGTGATGAGTGCAGCGATAGGTACTACATCTTCATAGGTTTGTTTAAAAACGCCCTGGATGGAACGAATTAATAGAGGAGTTGAGTTGACAAGAAGAGTATTTTGGAAGCTGGCTTTCGAATTGACAAAATAGGACATCGCTTTCCCGCCACCACCGCCTGTTCTATTTTCATATCGGATTTTCATTGATGGATTTACTTTAAGAAGTGAGTCGCCCATGGCCCGCGCTGTCGAGTCTAGGCCTCCCCCCGGGCCCGCTGGAATAAGAAAATCTAGCCTTGCCCCAAAAGAAAAAGGGCTGACAACAATCACCGTAAAGACGCTGAATCGGTAAATTAGGTTTTTAAAATGTTTCATAGATTTAAAAGCCTTGCTCTTAATTAGTTGAGGCTACTGGCTTCGATCACCTTAGAGTGCTTTCGCGTTCTTCTTGAATTGTACTCATTTTAGTAATCAGTGCTCAAATCAGCTGGTTTGTTTTTGCTTACGCTGGCCTAAGTAGGCATGGTGTTGCTCTTTTAGACTAAGTGGTTACAGGTCAATATAGTTCATTCCTTTTAATGCTTTAGGTGAACTTAATACACATACCAAAAAATGGGATCAAAAAACCAATATGTTTATTCTTAATTCACATATAGACTATAAGTGTATGAATATTATAAAAATAAATTCTAGCTTACGTTATAGATGGGGATTTATTCAAAACTATACTCAGAGAATCCAATAATAATCCCCAGACTTATCCACAGCTTTATATCCAATCCTTGCGCATAAGGTAGTAATCGGTGAGTTTCGATTCGTCTGAATCTGGCTCGATAGGATAGTTATAACTCCACTTTGCTAGGGGGGGTAATGACGCCAGAACAGACTCGATCCTGCGACCGCTCTGTAATCCGTATTTAGTCCCTCTATCTATAGCTAAATTGAACTCCGCGTATCGACCTCGACGATACAGTTGAAAATCTTTTTGTTTTTCTGTGTAGGTTTCGTTTTTCCTTTTTTCGAATATGGGCTGATAAGCGTTCAGAAAAGAATCACCAATTCTTCGAGTTAAATCGTAGGCTTTTTTAAATCCTTCTTCTGCCCAGTCATCAAAAAAGAGACCGCCAACTCCTCGCGCCTCACCCCGATGAGGCAGATAAAAGTAGTCATCGCACTGATCTTTGAACCGACGATAGTATTTCCCTGCTGCTTGAGATGCTGTTGAATGCCAATGCACAATGTCTTGCTCGTAAGGATAGTAGGGGGTTAAGTCGTAGCCCCCTCCGAAGTGCCAAGAGGGCTCCTCCGCAAAAACAATAAAGAACCGTAGGTTCATGTGAGTCATCGGGACGAAGGGGTTTTTAGGATGAACGATCAACGATATGGCGGCAGCTTGGAATGGTTTTCCTGCCAATTTTGGGTTTCGCTCAGTAGCTGCTGGGGGAAGCGAGTCACCAATGGAGTGAGTGAACATGACCGCTGCTTTCTCAATGTGTTCCCCGTCACTCAGTACTCGAGGTTTAGACAGTCCTCCGCCTGGCGTTGATATGTTTTCGACTGAGAATTTTTCGTCTATCTCTAGTGCTTCCAGAGTCGAGCATATTTGTTCTTGGAGAGATTGAAAATAATCTTTAACGGGCTCTATAGATGCTTCTTTTACTGTTTGAGTCATGACTCCTCTATCTCTACAATGCGCACGCGCAGAAGGTGAGATTCTATAATAAATGGTTAAGCTTTTTTGGGATTGAATCTTTGCGATTAGCGGTTTTCTCTTTATTTTAGTCAGAGCTTTTAGATGAACGATTTGGACGAGCAGATAACTTGGCTTGAATCTACTTTGAATGAGTGTTCGAAGAAGCTGAGAGGTGATCTTTTTAATGATCAGATCGAAATATATGATTTAGCTTTTTCTAGAGCAGAGCTTTTGGCGGCCAAGGTTATGCGTCGTAAAGCCGCGTCGAATCCATTGATTGAAGCAATGAGTAATTTTTTTAGCTTGGAGGTAATTTCTAATATAGCAGAGAGAATCCAGCGCAATAATGCTCATTATCAGGTTGACCTTAATCCCTTGCTAGATTTCAAGAACAACTCCATTTATTTGAGTTCCGGTTACCTCAAAGAGTTGGGCGGACTAATTATTCAACAAGGTCTCCCGCTAGAAGATTTCGATGAAGAAAAATCCTTGATGCGAGATACATTCAGAAATTTTGCAGAAGATATCGTTAAGCCCTTGGCCGAAAAAATCCATAGGGAAAACTTACTCGTTCCAGATTCTATTCTGGAACCGCTAAAGGAGTTGGGTTGTTTTGGTTTGTCGGTACCGGTTAGTTTTGGCGGATTAACTCCTGATCAACAAGACGACAGTTTGGGTATGGTTGTGGCTACTGAAGAATTGTCTAGAGGGTCTCTAGGAGCGGCTGGTAGTTTGATAACCAGGCCAGAAATAATGGCAAGGGCTATTCTTGAAGGAGGAACCCAAGAACAAAAAGAAAGATGGCTACCAAATATTGCGAAAGGGGAACCGCTTTGTGCGGTGTCGGTAACGGAGCCCAATACAGGGTCTGATGTCGCATCGGTGGCGCTCAAGGCAACGAAAACTTCAGGTGGATGGCTTTTGAATGGCGGAAAAACCTGGTGTACTTTTGCTGGCGCTGCTGGGCTTATTCTGGTCCTCGCCAGAACAGAAGAGGATGAATCTCTAGGCCATCGTGGTCTTTCGCTTTTTGTAATCGAAAAGGAGAGACATGAAGGTGAATCGTTTGTTATTGAACAAACGAAGGGAGGCAAGTTATCTGGCAAGGCAATATCTACAATTGGATATCGTGGTATGCATTCTTTTGAAATATTTTATGATGACTTTTTTGTTTCGGATGATTGCTTGATAGGACTCGATGAAGGCAGGGGGAAAGGTTTTTATTATACGATGAAGGGATTTTCAGGAGGGCGACTTCAAACTGCAGCTAGAGCTTGTGGACTTATGAGAGCCGCTTTTGAGGACGCTATCAAGTATTCTTCTGAAAGAAAAGTTTTTGGTAATTCCGTCTCTGAGTTTCCTATTAGTATTGCTCGTTTTGCGCGGATGGGCGCTTATATAGTTGCTTGTAAGGAATTGACCTACCAGGTTGCTGGATTAATGGATAAAGGAGAAGGTCAGATGGAGGCCAGCTTAGTGAAATTGTTGGCCTGCAGGGCAGCTGAGTGGGTCACGCGAGATGCGCTTCAAATATTTGGGGGGATGGGCTATGCGGAGGAGACTTCTGTAAGTCGTTATTTCCTCGACGCGCGGGTATTGTCGATTTTTGAGGGAGCTGAGGAAACTTTGGCGATCAGGGTTCTAGGAAAATCCTTATTGGAGGAGAGTTAAGCTGAAAGCAATAATTCCTGTTGCTGTTATACCTGGAATATTAGTCTTAGTAACTTTTTATTTAATACATATTTGTTGTGTAAAAACGAGGGTTCCTTTTAAAGATATAATGTATTTTCCTTTTATTATTTTATTTTTACCTTTATTTACTATTTTTAATACGATACATTCGTGTTGTGGACATAAAATGGAACTAAAAGATTCAAATGTATATTATAATAATTTTAATAGAAATGTTTAATTTAAAAATATTATAAAATAAAATTATTTAAAAAAATATAACTATTATATAAATGGATTTTATTATAGACCCAGATACTCAAATACAATATTCAATATTTTCAAAAGAAGGTTTGAAATTATTAAATACTTATCTTAAATCATATAA
>CAJWGQ010000041.1 GCA_913041025.1 uncultured Gammaproteobacteria bacterium
TGCTCCGATAAGGGTCATACGATGAGCGTGAGCGATCGCCGCCCATAGGCTATGGCAGACTGCGTACATTAAACAGGCTGCTAAAAGAGGATGAATTGATAAGGATTGCGACAGCCAATCGTTTAACTCGATCAAGCCGAAATCGGGTGCGTTTGTAGTAGGTTCGGTTCTAATAATATAGTCGATCGCAACTAACGAAATCGTTATCGGAAGTAGAATATTTAGAAAAGATGCGACTAGGACGAGCACGCTAGACAGAACTAGTTGCCCTCTATAAGGCTTTAGCCAGCTTAACAATCTGCCCAGTAAGCTGACATTCAGTACGGCTCCGCTGAGATCTGCGTCAAACATCGAGTAGTCTCTTTTGATTTTGACTGTCTGTTCGCTCATGAGATGGCGCTTCTTTTTGAGCTTAGTTCGTCTTCGCCACCTTCTCGCTGAATTCTTTCAAGCTCTGCGTAATATCCTTTCATTTCTAGGAGCGTTTCATGAGTTCCTTGTTCGATGATGTTTCCATTGTCCATGACTACAATTCGGTCTGCGTGCCTCGTTGTGCTGACCCGATGAGAGACCAGTAAGGTCGTTTGGTTTTTTCTTAAGCGCTTGAGTTCAGACAGAATGTGTTCTTCCGTTTCTGTGTCTACAGCGGAGAAACAATCGTCAAGGATTAGTACTGGAGCATTCCGGATTAGGCCTCGAGCTAGAGTGGCCCGCTGCTTTTGGCCTCCAGACAGCGTGACTCCTCTCTCACCCACTAGAGTTTCAAGCTTTTCCGGGAAGTTTTCTATAGTCTGCTTTAAATCAGCAGAGTTTGCTGCAGCCCAGATTTCGTCGAGAGCACGATTAGGGTCATCGTAAGTCAGGTTTTCCTTTAATGGCTCACCAAAAAGAAAGGGATCCTGAGGCACCATAGCGACTTGTGATCGAAGTTGCGATAAAGGAAAGGACCGGATGTCGCATCCATCAATCAATATTGAGTTTGGTGCCGAGTCTAAAAGTCGAACAAGCAATTTAAGTAATGTCGTTTTGCCTGAACCGACTCGACCCATGATGGCTAAAGTCTCTCCCATTTCTATGGCCAGCGAGAGATCTTTTATCACGTTTTTGCTGGTGCCTTGATAGGAATAGCTGACTCGGTCTAGTTCTATTTTCCCCGCGATTTGTTTGGGAGCTGAGTGGCTCGGCTTATCCGAGATTTCCGGGCCAAGATCAAAGATTTCGAATAGCCGATTACTGGCCACTGCGGCCCGCTGGAATAAATTAATGATGAAGCCTGCGACACGAAATGGGCCGACCACCATGTTTAAAAACATGAAAAACGCAACAAAATCTCCGAGCGGAAGTTCTTTGTTAATTACTAGATAGCCGCCATAACCCAATATGGTCATTGAGCACAAAGCGACTAGACTCGGCATCCAAGCGCCCATCAGTGAGTTGATCCGTGCTTGCTCATAGAACGAATCCGCATAGGCTTGATTGGTCTGCCCAAATCGTTTGATTTCATTTTCTTCTTGAATCATCGCTTGGATGGTTCGGATGCCGGATAAGTTTTCTTGTACTTGTGTCCCCATATCAGACAGACGATCTTGCACCTGCGCAGAAACGACACCTAAACGCTTTGATGAATACTTCGCGTAGAGAAAGACCAAAGGTAGTGGGGGTATTAGTAAGAGTGTCAGTGGAACCGAATAATAGAGCATGAAGCCAAACCCTACCGTGGTCGCAAAAAACAAGATGATGATCAGGATGGTGCCCATCGCAAATAATCGCTGTATCAAGGCGATATCAGCGATTGCCCTGGTCATCATATCTCCTATTGTGTACTTGTTAAAAAAATCAGAACCCTGTTGTTGTAGAGTGATGTATAGCTTCTGCCTGAGGTCAAAGGCTACGCCTAAACCGGATTGTCTGACGCTGTACCGGGCATAGGATACGATGACATAGCGTAAAGCCACGGCGCAGAATATCGCAGCTATTGGGTTCGATAAATCATAGTTCCCCTCTGTCATTCGGTTAATGGACACGGCCATAAAAAAAGGCACCATGGCTTCGCAGATCCTCGCCAGTCCAAAAGCGAGGATTCCTGATATTAATTTGAATTTGTAGGGAGTCACGAAAATCCCTAGCCTGCCAAGCGACTTGAAGACTTCTAAGGGTTTGGTCGTGTTAATTTCATCGGCCATTAAAACGCGGCGTTTTTGGGGACTCTGGGGAACGGGATTGTGTCGCGTATGTTTTCCATGCCTGAGACATATTGAACCAGTCGCTCGAACCCGAGGCCAAAACCCGCGTGGGGAACCGTGCCATATTTTCTTAGGTCGCGATACCACCATAATTCGTTCTTTAGAGCTTCGTTATCGAGCCGGTGATCCAGTACGTCGAGTCGCTCTTCTCTTTGGCTCCCTCCCACTATTTCGCCAACTCCAGGCACCAGGATATCCATTGCCGCGACCGTTTTTTCGTCATCATTCAGCCGCATGTAAAAGGCTTTGATGTCTTTGGGGTAGTCTGTTACTACTAAAGGGCCTTTCACTACCTCTTCAGTTAAGAAACGTTCGTGTTCGGATTGAAGGTCCGAGCCCCAGGAAATATCGAATTCGAATTTCTTTCCGGATTTCTCGAGTGTTTTAATCGCTTCGGAATAAGTCATCATAGCGAATTCGCTTTCTACTAGATTATGCAATCGCTCAATAACACTTGAATTGATTTGAGTGTTGAAGAACTCGAGATCTTCCATGCAACTACTTAAAGTCTCGCTAAAGGCTGACTTTAGAAGCGATTCCGCCAGGCGGGCATTATCATGGAGATCTGCAAATGCTATCTCTGGCTCAATCATCCAGAATTCGGCGAGATGCCGACTAGTATTTGAGTTTTCCGCGCGAAAGGTTGGGCCGAAGGTATAGACCTTTTTTAGAGCGCAGGCGTGCGTTTCAAGGTTTAACTGGCCTGAGACAGTCAGAAAGGTCTCTGAAGCAAAAAAGTCCTCGGAAAAGTCTGTTTGTTCTCTGTGCAGCTGGTCGAGAGTGGAGACTCTGAACATATCGCCAGCGCCCTCGCAGTCGCTGGATGTGATAATTGGCGTGTTGACCCAAAAAAAACCTGATTCATCGAAAAAACGATGAACTGATTGGGCTAGCCTGTTTCGAAGACGTGTAATCGCTCCAAAGGTGTTGGTCCTCGGTCGTAAATGAGCGACGGTTCTAAGAAACTCAAACGAGTGCTTTTTTTTGGCGATGGGATATGACTCTGGATCGTCAACCCACCCGAGTACGTCGATGTTGCTAGCGTGAATCTCGCGATCCTGGCCCTTACCTTGAGAAGCAACGAGCTTGCCAGTAACACTGATTGAACAGCCTACTGCGAGTTTATCAATCTCGGATTCGTAATTTTCGAGCCCTCCGTCAGCAACCACCTGCAAGTTACTGAGGCAAGAGCCGTCGTTAAGATGGATAAACGAAAAACCTCCCTTTGAAGTGCGCTTGGATCTCACCCAGCCAGACAGCTGGAGTATCGCCCCTTCGGTCAGTTCTTCTTCGAATGTTTCTTTTACGGTGGTTGGTCTGGTTTGTTCGGCCATCTTTTTACTTGGCTCTTCCGTAGATATCGACATAATAACATTGAATGATATTTGGCTTCGACAAAATATGATCACGCCTTCGTTGAAATTTCTTTTGGTAGTTGTGATTTATGCTTAAAAAATGGCTAGTTATTGGAGGGGCTGTCCTAGTGGTTCTTTTCCTGGTCTTTCTTTTTTACCCATTCCCCGAGGATAGTAAGGTGGTTCAAAAAGACCTCGAGGCTTCTGCGCAGGAAAGTAAAGAGCGAGAAGAAACGCCACCTTCGAGCCAGGTTTTACCTGAGATTTCTAGTGACAGCACGAAAATTCAAATCGAAAATGAACAACAAACACGCATTAAATTACCCTCTTTACGAGAAAGTGACGGATTTGTTCGAGATGAGATTTCGGATTGGGGATTGCCTCGTCTTTGGATCGATAATGATTCGCTGATTGCTCGATACGCGGCTTTGATTGCCAGTGTTTCGAGAGGTGAATTGCCTAGAAGACAGCTGGGGTTTTTACTACCCAAGGGACAATTTAAGGTTCTTCGAGATGGGGAAAAAACGTTTGCCAGTCCAGAAAATTACCGCCGATTTGATGGCTTTGTGGACCTCATAGAGCAAATACCGGTAGGTCAACTAGCACGGCTGTTGCGTGAGATTGATCCGTTGGTTCGGATTTCCTTAAGGCAGCTTGGGTTATCGGAATCTCCTGAATCGATTTTACTAGGCGCGTTTGACAGAGTTTTGGCGGCTCCTAGAGCGCCCTCTAGAATCGAGTTGGTTCAGTCGACGGTCGTTTTTGAATTTGCTGACTCGACCCTTGAATTGCTCCCGGAGTTCGAAAAACAACTCATTCGGATGGGACCAAGAAATTTAGAGCGACTTCAGAATTACATCAGGAAATTGAAAAGCATTTATCTCAAGACTTAATCTCGAAAGTCCTGAGTTTTGCGAGGTCCGTATTAGAACTGAATGGGGATCGATGCTCGATATAAGCGATATCGTCTTCAACATGTTTTCTTTCCTCATCTAAGAAACGTCTTACGGCATCTTTAAAGTTAGGGTCAGAAATCCAATGGGCGCTGTATGTGGCTTGGGGCAGATAACCTCGTGCGACCTTATGAGAACCTTGGGCGCCGGCCTCGACCTTTTTCAGGTTGTGTTTTATGGCGAAGTCTATTGCCTGGTAATAGCACACCTCAAAATGTAGGAATCGATGGTCCTCAATGCATCCCCAATTTCTACCAAAAAGCGTATCACCGCCTATAAAATTGAGCGCGCCCGCAATGTATTTGTCTTCTCGTTTTGCCAATATCAGTAGAATATCTTCGGGCATGGTTTGACCGATGATGGAGAAAAACTCGCGAGTCAGATAAGGGGTTCCCCACTTTCTGGCTCCGGTGTCTACGTAAAAATGGTAGAAAGCATCCCAATGTTGTTCATCGAGCGAATCTCCAGTTGCCCACTCGATCGTTATGCCGTTAGCCAAAGCGTCCCGTCGCTCTCGTTTTAGATTTTTCCTTTTTTTAGAAGCAAGGTCCGAAAGAAACTCATTAAAGTCTTGATAGCCCGCATTATGCCAGTGGAATTGCTGGTCGATTCGAGACAGAAATCCGGAACGGTTAGCATAATCCCATTGGCTTTTAGGCATGAAAGTCATGTGCATCGACGAAACCTGGGTTTTTTGAGCGACCCCTATGCAGGCATCCAGAAGGGTATTAAGGTTTTCTTCGTTGGGGTTTACTGCAAGCAGTCTCGGGCCAGTAGCAGGAGTAAAGGGTATGCTGCTCTGTAGCTTGGGGTAATAGCGTCCACCTGCTCTTTGCCATGCATCAGCCCAGCCGTAATCAAAGACGTATTCACCTTGGGAGTGACTTTTCAGGTACATGGGTACCACTCCGATAAGGTCGCTGTTTTTCTCTACCATGAGGTGAAAGGGCTGCCATCCCGTTTCCGGGGAGACGCTGCCGCTCTTTTCGAGGCCTAGAAGAAATTTATGATTCAGGAAGGGGTTGTAAGGTGGAGATGCCTCGGCACATTCATTCCATGTTGCCTCACTAATTTCATCGATGCTGTGAAGAATTTTGACTGTAGTTTCGCTCAATGTTCCCTGATCTCGCTATTATAGGATTCCCATTTCGATACCAGCAGCTAGCATGAGACCAAGGTCTTTGCACTTTGCTTTTGAGGCCTCTACATCCCCTTTACATATTATGGGCTCTTGGACTTTTTTAAATGGGTATCCGTTTGCGATTCGCTCAATCGATCTAACGGCTCCAGAACCATCATCACCTGCACAGATAAATAGGGCGTAGGGTAGCGGGTTTAATTTGCCTTCGACTTCATAAAAAGTCCGTTCCAGAAAATCTTTAATCATGCCGGACATGTAACCGAAGTTCTCGGGAGTGCCTATGGCCATGGCGTCGGCCCACAAAAGGTCTTCCGGTCCCGCATCGTTTGCCTTCAGCATTCTTGTTTCCACTGCCTCCACTGAAGGATCTGTAGCTCCCCTATAGACCTGTTGTGCTAAAGACTCGGTACAACCATTTTTGCTATGGAAAACGATGAGAAGATGTTTCAACTCCTTAGCCTTTCGGGCGTTTTCTTGCTGAAGGATTTGCTATAAATCAAACCCGTTTCAACCTCCCTGCACCTGTGCTTTTAGTTCGGCGTATTTGTCGAGTAAATGAAACACTTTATCTGAACTGTCAGAAGGTAGATTAAAAATAAGGTGATCAAAACCTTGTTCGATTCGTCCTTTTAACTGATCGATGTCAGAGGGTGCTCCGAATAAAGCCATATCCAGATCCTCAACTGATCTGCCTGCTTTATCGAAAGCCGCATTTAATTTTTCCATGTTGCCTGAGCCCAAGCCTCCGATTGGCATCCAGCCATCTCCATATTCAGCGAGTCGATCAAAAACCCATTTTGAGTTTGCGCCGATCCATACCGGTGGGCCTCCTTCCTGCACGGGTTTTGGATATGACCAGATAGGATCGAAATTGACGAATTCGCCGTGAAACTCAGGTTCCTCTTCGGTCCAGATTGCTTTCATAGCGAGAATCTTTTCTCTGACTTCCGCCCATCTTTTTGGATAATTCGCGCCGTGATTTTCCATTTCTTCTCGATTCCATCCGGCGCCTATTCCTAGTATGAATCTTCCATTTGAAATCATATCGAGAGAGGCAATCTCCTTGGCTAGAGTGATAGGGTCTCTTTCGATGACTAAGCAGATTCCAGTTCCTAATTTAATGCTCGAGGTTACTGCCGCGCAGGCGCCTAGCGCGACGAAGGGATCATGAGTGTGCCAGTACATTTTTGGGAGATCGCCGCCGCCCGGAAATGGTGTTGCTCGAGATGTTGGAATATGGGTGTGTTCAGGAAAAAACAGGCTGTCTAGTCCTCTTTCTTCCACAGCTTTAGCGAGCTCCACGGGTTGAATTGAGTAGTCTGTAGGAAACATGGTTACACCAAATTCCTGAGTTGTTCTGAATGCCATAATTTTCCTCCGTTAAATATCCTTAAAAGAACCGTGACGACCTTTACCGCTTGCAAACCTTTTAGCACCGGCGGCCGTTTCTCCGGATCTGATTACCTCTAATCCCAAGTTGGTCTCATTCATTAAAGCCTCATCCATGTCGAGATTCCACTGTTCGTAAAGGCTTTGTCTGTCGTTTCTCATGCACAACTGGGGGAACGCGCTTATTTCTTCGGCCAATTGAAGGGAGGCGTCCAATGTGTCGCCAGGACTGACTAACCGGTTAGCTAGACCCATACTAAGTGCTTCCTGACCGTCGATCTCTCGTCCAGTTAGTATTAGATCGAGAGCTCTACTTTGTCCTATTTGCCGGGCAAGTCGAATTGTGCCGCCGTCTACCAGGGGTACGCCCCATCGACGACAAAATACCCCCATTTTAGCCTCTTCTGAGACGACTCTGAGGTCACACCAGAGCGCTAACTCTAAACCTCCAGCGACTGCGTGCCCTTCTATCGCCGCAATGACTGGTTTTCGAAGTTGCATTCGAGTTGGCCCCATGGGCCCGTTGCCTTTCTTTCTAACCGAGTTGCCGGCTCCTGTGGCAACTGCCTTCAAATCGGCACCTGCACAAAAAGTGCCCTGGGTTCCTGTTAAAATAGCTACGTCATATTGATCGTCCTGATCAAAAGATCGAAAAGCATTTGCCAGCGATTCAGCGGTGGGGCCATCAACGGCATTCCGGCTGTGAGGTCGATCAATGGCGATTATCTGAGTGCGTTTTTGGTATGTGACGACGACCGTCATGATTGTTCCCGTAAGAGTATGGAGTTGTGTATATTAGTTTTGTTTTTGTTCAATCATAAGGAAAGCCAATGCGCTTAGATAGTCCAAGAATTCAACCGTTGGAGAAAGAGGCATGGAACGATGATGCCCAAGAGCTCATGAAGCCTTTTGCGAATCAGGATCGGGTCTTCAATATTTTTAAAACACTTGCAAATCACCCTGATCTAGCGAAGCGCTGGATGGTCTTTGCCAACCACATTTTGGGTAAGTCTACTTTGAGCGATCGGGATAGAGAGCTGCTTATTCTTAGAATCGGGTATTTGTGTCAGTCGGGTTATGAGTGGGGCCAACACGTTCAGATTTCGCGTCGAATAGGTATGTCGGATGACGAAATACGATCGACTAAAATTGGCCCAGGTATGGAGGATCTGTCTGATAAAGATGTTGCATTACTCAAGGCGACCGATGAGCTGCACTCGGATGCACATGTTTCGGATGAGACCTGGTCCAGACTTACCGAATACTTTTCTACTGAACAGTTGATGGACATTGTTTTTACTGTTGGACAGTACAATTTGGTCTCGATGGCGTTGAACAGTTTTGGTGTGCAATTGGATGAGGGGCTTCCTGGATGGGACGTTTAGAGGGCAAGGTCGCGATAGTGGTTGGTGGCGGACAGACTCCCGGCGAATCCATTGGTAATGGAAGGGCTACTTGTTTGAGGTTTGCTCAAGAGCGTGCGCTGGTGGTTGTTGTCGATCGATCGATTACCTCGGCTCAGGAAACCGTTGATTTGATTGGTAAAGAAGGCGGTCTAGCTCGAGCTCACCAACTTGATGCGACACAGGAGAACGCTTTTCCTAGTTTAGTTGAAAGCGTGAAAGAAGAGTTTCAGAAGATCGATATACTGCATAACAATGTGGGTATCGGGCTCAATGACGCCAGCCCTTTAAAGGTTACGGAAGAGGCCTGGGATCGAATTTTTTCTGTCAATGTCAAATCGACCCTATTCGCTTGTAAGGCGGTAATTCCGGTCATGAGAAAACAAGGGTTTGGAGTAATCACAAATATCTCATCTGTTGCTTCAGTCGCAAGCGCCGGACTGATAACGGCCTACAAGGCATCGAAGGCGGCGTTGAATGCGTATACTCATTCCTTGGCTATGAGTAATGCTAAGTACGGAATTAGGGCGAACGTGATAATGCCAGGATTAATGAACACGCCGATGGCGATCGAGGGGTATGTGGCGACAGGTCGCGATCGAAAGGAATTGATTGAATCTCGAGATGCGTCGGTCCCTTTAGGTAAAAAAATGGGTAGTGCTTGGGATGTAGCGAACGCGGCGTTATTTTTGGCGTCTGATGAAGCTAAGTTCATCACAGGAGTTAATCTTCCGGTTGATGGCGGCCAATCTGCTCGAATAGGCTAAGTAGTTTGTTGCACACACTATCAAACTTAAATGCGAGCATTGGGAACATACAAGGATTTGAGGTCGCAAAGTGACTCCTTTGGTTAAAACGTCAGTTTTAGTATTTTTTTTCTTTCTTTGCTCTGATTTGTTGGCTCAGGAAAGTGGTAGGGAAGATGTTGAGCCACAGGAACGCGTTGTGTCGTTTGTAGAATTCGTTGGCTTTTTAGAGCGAGCTGAAGATGTTTGGATTACCCCGTTTGATCTTGAGATAGGGTTTTATCTTGAAAAAACTGACGAGGGAGTTGGGCGTGAAGAATCTCAATCTGATTCTCTCAAACCACTAGAGCCATGATTCGTTTTCTTCTAATTTTTTTCTGTATTGGGGTTCACTCGCTTGCTAATGGTGTCAGTTGGGGTTCGCTTACTTCGATACAGCAAGAAGTACTGGTTGATTATCGAAGCGTTTGGCATTTGATTCCAGCGGAAGAGCAAAGTGTTCTGGAGGCCGGTGCGTTCAGGATTGGAAAGGCTGACCAAAATAGTTTGAAGATTTTTCAGGATGCCTATGAAAAATGGGTTCGCCTTAGCTCAGGAGAAAGGGAAGAACTCAGGTCTCGCTGGGATGCGTTCATGGAGCTTCCTCTAGATGAGCGTAGACGCATTAAGATGGGCCTCAGACAGCTTAAAAAGCTTCCAAGAGAAAAACGAGAATTCATGCGTTCTCTTATATTGAGACAAGAAGGTCTATAGGATGCATTAGATCAAGTTTTTGTTTAATAAAGTCGCCTTGGTTGCTATCAGTTAAAGGAGGCTAGGGTCTATTTTAAAAAGGAGAGTGTTTTGTCGGAACTAAAATTAGGGTTGCAGACGGGTTATTGGGGGGCGGGCCCAGATCCGAGAATGGTTGATATAGCGCAGGAGGCAGAGCGACTAGGGTACGACGCTATTTTTACCGCGGAGGCTTGGGGTTCTGATGTGTTTACCCCGTTAACTTGGATAGGCGCGCATACAAAAACGATTCGACTAGGAACCGGTATTGCTCAACTTTCGGCAAGAGCTCCAACCGCGACGGCGATGGCAGCGTTAACTCTTGATCACCTTTCCGGTGGGCGGGTGATTCTGGGTATGGGCGTATCGGGTCCGCAGGTTGTTGAAGGATGGTATGGGGCGCCCTTTTCAAAACCCTTATCAAGAACAAGAGAATATGTCGATATCGTAAGACAGGTGCTGCAGAGAAAAGAACCTGTGGTGAGCGATGGCGAGCATTATCCATTACCTTACACTGGAGAAGGGTCTTGGGGTTTAGGCAAGCCTTTGAAATCTATTACTCACCCACTTCGGGACGACCTGCCGATCTTTCTGGGCGCAGAGGGACCGAAAAATGTGGCCATGACAGCGGAAATTGCTGACGGATGGCTGCCTCTGTATTACTCGCCCTATCGTCAGGATGTGTACGCGGACCAGATTTCTCATGCAAAGCCGGGTTTCGAAATTATGCAAGGCGTATCAGTTATCATTAACGACAATGTTGAAGCAGCCCTGCAGCCGATCAAACAAAACTTAGCGCTTTACGTTGGAGGAATGGGCGCTAAGTCAAGAAACTTCCATAATGAACTAATCAAACGGATGGGATTTGAAGAGGCTGCCGAGAAAATTCAGGATCTATTCTTGGCGGGCAGAAAAGACGAGGCGACCCTCGCAGTGCCGACAGAATTGGCCGATGAGATTTCGCTTGTCGGATCCGTAGATCGGATTAAGGATCGTTTGCAGGCATGGAAAGAAACTCCTGTGACGTCTTTGCTTGTCTCCACTCGAGATATCGATCAGTTGAGAACGTTCGCTGAGGTTGTTTTGGGATGATATGGCGATGGCAGTTATTCATCGGTTAAAGTGCTATTTAAAGCACAGGTTAAGGGAACGTGAATGACTGATAAAAAGAGTTTTTTGCTGTCGCATGCGGATAAGAGGATTGGAGAAAAACTGGGTATCAGCCCCTGGGTGTCGATCGATCAAGTTCAGGTCAATGTCTTTGGGGAAGTCACTCGCTGGCGTACGCCGGGTCATTGTGATCCTGAATATGCAAAGGACACTCCTTATGGAGGTACGCTGTTGCATGGCTTTCATGCGGTAGCACTGCTGTCGCATTTCTATAAGAGCGCCGAACTATGGCCTCAGGATGGTCAAAATCCGTTAAATTATGGATTGGATCGCGTTCGAATTTTAAAACCAATCATTATCGGCGATGGTGTTCGATTGCGATCACATATCACACTGCTCGACGCGCAGAAAAAGGAGGGCGGAGATATGCTTTTGAAAAACCAGCATGACATTGAAGCCGAAGGGGTTGAGGAGTTCGTTGTCTGCGCAGAGTATTTGACCTATTGGCATTCGGCTTAGAGATTTCACTGGGTTTTTGAGGAAAGGAATGAGGGCAGTTTTACTGATCACCCTTTGTTTTTTTATTCAGGCTTGCATGAAAGAGCCTGTAGATGCGGTAACAAACTGCGGATTAGGTGAAAATCAACTGGGGAATTTTGTGGTCGTGCCAGCTGGGAAGCTAGTTGGGGGCCGCGTTGACGATAGCCCGTCAGATATTTTGAACACTGTCCAGGACATTCCGTCTTTCTTGATGCAGGTGAATGAGGTTACAAATTTAGAATTTGGCCGATTTGTGAGCGAAACCGGCTATTTGACCGATGCCGAGCAAATTGCGAATAGCGCTCGCGTAGATGCTGGATCCGCAATTTTTGTGTCGCCAACCACGAAACCAGGCGACGGTGCAGCAAATAAAAAAGAGTCAGCGGAAGTGGGATGGATTCTTTCAAAAGAAGCAACTTGGAGATCTCCAGAGGGAGTGGATAGCTCTATTGAAGGCAAAGCACTTAACCCCGTCGTCCATGTTTCCTTGAATGATGCTAGAGCATATGCCGAGTGGGCAGATGCTAGGCTTCCCAGTGAACTTGAGTGGCAGCATGCGGCCAGCCTGGGATTGTTTGATCAAGAGGACGAAGCCTCGGGTGCGTATACCGCAGATGGAGTGCCACGGGCCAATACCTGGCAGGGCGTCTTTCCTTTGTTCAACACAAACGAAGATGGGTTTAGAGAGCATGCTCCGGTGGGCTGTTTTGATGAGAACGAGGTAGGCGTGTATGACATGATCGGTAATGTTTGGGAATGGACAGAGACACCGATCGATTCGAGATCGTTTGTTATCAAAGGGGGTTCTTTTCTGTGCGCAGATAATTTTTGTCGTCGGTATCGGCCTACAGCGCGAGAGAGCCAAGAGAGCGATTTTTCGACCAACCACATCGGTATTCGATTGGTGAAGGACTTGGAGAGGTCATACAGCTCCAAAGGTTTCTAGAGATTCCTCGGGAGTTAATTAATAAAAAAAGCTCGGTTCTGCTTACTAAGGTAAAGGCATAGACTTGCTGTCTTCGCTTCTGGCTGGGCTAAAAGCGCGGACTGGGGACTTTGTCCTTCTTTGTTCTAACCAGAAGACGCCATCTAGGTTTTGGCTGTTTCCTCTTGTTCCTATGACGTCTATATCGCCGTCGGAGTCCAGGTCTTTCGTTAGGAATTTATCGAACATTCCCCGTTTTCGGCGCGAAATGTCATGACGGGTCCAATTGTTTTCGGGGCCGTTGTTTTCAAACCAGCCCAGACGACCTAAAGGATCCTGGACGCTAACGATTTTTTCAGAGGTTCGTGATCCTCTGCTATAGCTCCCGGCGAACACGTCGGTCCTGCCGTCTTGGTTAATATCGGCAGCGATGATTCCTGTAATACTATCTGGGTCGAAGGTGCCTATCATGTGAGGGATCCAAGCGCTGTCAATATTCTGTGGTTGCTGTAGCCAGACAAGTCCCTGATCCGAAGCGGCAATGATATCGATCTTTTCGTCTAGATTGATGTCGGCGTAAGCCATATTGAATCCGGAGACTAGCGCACCGGCGATGCCAATGGCGTGTTCCTTGAATATGCCGGAGTGAAGTCCTTGATTTTCAAACCAGGCGATTCGTCTTTCTCCCCGGCTGCCGACGATAATGTCTAGATCTCCGTCTGAGTCTATATCGACTGGTTCCGCATTTTGCGGGATGCTGTAGTGGCCTAGAATTTGTTCACTCCAGGAATCCTCTGTAAGGGCATCGCCATCGACTTTGAAAATTGAGACCGGAGTTGATTTGGCTACATCTTCGGGGCCGGGTCTCTGAGCTCCCTTATTAGTGCCGACCACTTCGAGTTGATTGTCGTTGTTAAAGTCCGCAAGAAAAACACGTAGGTAAGAGCCCCTGTCTTTGGTGGATGGCAAGATTAGACTCTGCCATGGTTTTGTTCGGATGCCTTGAGTAGGATTTTGAAAATAAATGAGATGGCCTAGCTCGGCTGCAACGATGACATCAGGGAATCCATCATTATTTATATCGCCAATCGCAGCATCTTCTGGCGCTGCCACATCAGGCCCGCTGGCTAGAGTGATGTTTCTCCAGTTCTTTGGGTCGTTTGTGCCAAATGCGACGCGAACGTGGCCCAATAGTGGGACATTGAAATCAGGCGCATGCTTTGCGGAATCGTAGGTAGCGTCAGATTCGTGTACTGACACGATGTCATCAAATCCATCTAGATCTAGATCTTCCATGACTAGCCCGTCACTGCCGTTGAATGGTTCAGAGCTTGTGATTGGGTCATCAATTATGTGCTCAACCCAGCTGATGAAGAAGTCATCGGATGTTTTGGCTCTGGTAGGTGAGTCGTCGACCGAGAGGGTATTTTGATCAGCTCCTATAACTTGGTTGCCTATCGAGAAAAATAGTAAAAGAGGAAATAGACGTATCAACATGAGTGAAATCACTACTAAATTTTCAAAATGAGATTCTATATTACATTCTGTTGAAAGATTGGGGTGGGAAGCAGTCTATTCCTTGCTTCTACCGTTTCCGTTGTGACTTGGCTATAGTATCGATTGCATTGTTAATTAAGGGAGAAACAATGATCAGATTTCATAATCCAGCAGCAAAAACGGCGATTGCTCCAGAGCCCTATGAACTTAGCTGCGATATTCGACCGAAGGATGGCGCTGATCTTACCGTCGGATTATTGGCGAACGGATTTCCTGATTCGGAAGTGTTTATCAGGAAGGTGGGCGAAGCCATTCAAAAGCGACTTCCTAACATCACTACCAAACTTTGGAATAAGGGTAATGCTGGCGTGCCTGCGAGCGAGGAAATGTTGAGAGAAATTGCAGAGAGTTGCCAGGTAGCAATAGCTGCCTACGGTCACTGAGGCAGCTGCACTACCGGCACCGTGCGTGACGGCGTAAATATCGCAAAGAAAGGTCTGCCCTCTGTAGCGCTTGTTACCGACGATTTTTGGGCTCAAGGAGAATTTGTGGCGCGCTCGATTGGGATGCCAACCGCACCGAGAATCAAACTGCCTCATCCTGTAGCTGGTACGGGTGAAACTCACATCGGTGAAGTGGCGGATAGTGTTGCAGAACAAATCATTGATCGACTCGCCTATGCTTGATTTTTTAGAAGCTAAGAGCGAAGAGGCGGCGTTAGAGCAATTACATGAGCTTGATTGTACTGATGGCCTACCCGTTGTAGTGCCAACGGAAGAGCGTGTCGAACGCTTAATTTTATCTACTGGTCTGGATGGTGATCTCGTTTTAGGTGAGATGGGGCCTGCGATGGGTGTGGCGACGGTGGAAAAGGTTTGTGTGGCAGCCGTCATGGCTGGATGTAAACCCGACTACATGCCAGTTGTTATCGCCGCGGTTAAGGCCGCGGTGAAACCGGAATTTGATTTAACGGAGCTGCAGGCGACGACCCATTGCACTGCACCGCTGATCATAGTTAATGGGAGCGCTCGTGAAAATTGCGGACCGATCTCGTCGGGATATGGTGCGCTAGGACCGGGTCATCGAGCCAACGCGAGTATAGGCAGAGCGCTCAGACTTTGTATGATCAATATAGGCGGAGGTCGACCTGGGGTGTCGGATATGGCTCTTCTAGGACACCCGGGTAAGTTCACCTATTGCCTTGCTGAGGCTGAGGAAGAATCGCCATTTCCACCGTTACATGTCAGTCGGGGTTTTGATCCCTCGGATAGCGCGGTAACACTTTTGGGATGCGAGGCACCTCATTCTGTAATTTATAGTGACAACGCAGATGATCCAGAAGATGCAGAGAAGTTGCTGTACGTGCTGTCGCAAGGACTGGCAAATATCGCGACCAACAATGCGATTCTGACTGCTGGCAGTGCTTTAGTAGTGCTTGGACCGAAGCATGCGAGTGTTTTAGAGCGATCGAATATATCGAGAGAGGGAGCGGCTCAACGATTGTGGGAGCTTACTCATTTGCCTAGCGCTGATCACAACCGTTACGCGGGCGATTTTGGTTCTCGATTTGAAGGTGATACCTATCCGGCTTTTGCTTCTCCCGATAATATTTTGATTATGGTGGCAGGTGGGAGTGGACTTTATTCTATGGTCATGCCCAGTTGGGGCGGAGCAGCCCATTCAAACTGTCCCGTAAGCGAAAAAATTGAGGTGGACCAATTTTGTGAGGTCCCTGGACTAGCTGACTGATTCCAACCTGGATAAAACTTGTCTTCTAAAAAACCCATAAGACTTTATGGCTCACCGATGTCTTTATATACCGCGCGAGTCAGAAGCTATTTCATCAAAAGAGGTATCAATTATTCAGAGGAGCCGCCTCATGCGTCGGCACATTTTCACGAAACAGTTCTGCCCAAGGCCGGTGGGCGACGAGGCATGCCAACTATCGAATTTTCAGATGGAAAAGTTATTCGAGACGGGGTGGCCATTTTAGATTATTTCGAGGAATCCAATGGACATGAGTATTCTCCTTGCTCGCCTAAACAAAAAGTAGTCAGTTTACTCCTTGATATTATAGGAGCAGAAGGTTTGCTTCGGCCTGCAATGCATTACCGGTGGAATTACTACCATAAAGAACATTATCACTTTAATCGGTTTCATTTTGAGGCACTGTTTAAAGGGCATGAGAATGCTGCTGAGTTAGCAGATGAACGAATTAGTCACCTGTTTGAGAATGCTTTGCCGGCTTTTGGTATCGTGGCAGATACGCATGATCTAATTGAGACGATGCATGTGTCCCTACTTGAAAAATTAAATGCTCACTTCAGTGTTTATCCCTATTTTTTGGGTTCTAAACCTTCCATAGGAGATTTTGGAATTATCGCACCTTTCGCTCATTTAGGACGTGACCCCAAACCATTTTCATTGATGATGGAGTATGGGCTTCGTGTATTTCGTTGGGTAGAACGCATGCATAGGCCGGATGCTGATATGGGAGAGTTCGTGTTTCAGAAAGAGGCTTTCCTGGACAATGATGAAATTCCTGAGACTCTTGTTGATATCTTGCGACACTTTGCCATAGATTTTGTCCCTGAAACAGAAGCTGCAACCAAAGCTATTAACCATTGGCTCGCCGAGAATCCAAATTTAGCTGCTGGTACAGAAGCGGAGCGGATCGTGGGTTTGCCCGGTACTTTTTCCGTTGAAGGTGTTCAGATGAAAACGGGTGCCCAACCTTTTAGATTTTATCTTTTAGAGCGAGTTATCAGAACCTATGAGGCGCTTGGTGATCGTGAACAAGAAGAAGTCTTGGCGATGCTAAGGTTATGTAATATGGATAAATTGTTGAAATACAGAATTTCACGGTCGATAGGAAGAAAGGATAATTTAGAAGTCTGGCTTTAACGACAAGACATAGTTGACTGAGATAATCTCACGAACTGGTTTTGCCCATCGACTGGAGAGAAAAGGTGTCGGACGAATATAAACTCTATGGGTCGCCTATGTCCTTGTATACGGGCAGAGTGCGCAGTTATTTGATTAAGAATAGGATCCCATATTTAGAAACACCTCATGCTACCCCGCATTACTACGAAGTAGTGTTACCCAAAGCAGGGGGTAGGCGTGGTATACCTACTATCGAGTTTCCTGATGGCCGCGTCATTAGAGATGGGGTAGCAATACTAGACTACTTTGAGTCCTTAAATGACAGCCTGCACTCACCCCGCACAGTGAGGCAAAATGCTGTGAGTCGGTTGCTCGATGTGATTGCCTCCGAGGGATTGTTGCGGCCTTGTATGCACTATCGTTGGAATCATGATCAGAGTAACCGTGAATTTCTCCAATTTCATTTCGAGA
>CAJWGQ010000042.1 GCA_913041025.1 uncultured Gammaproteobacteria bacterium
CCGAGTAATTATCATCGAGTACACCTTCCTATATCAGCAACACTAAAAAAAACCGTATCGATCCCCGGAGCTCTTTATTCAGTAAACACTTCTACCGAAAATTCTATACCCAACCTTTTTTGTAAAAACGAGAGACTAGTTTGCCAATTTGAGTCCGAAAGAGGTCCCATTCTTGTGATACTGGTTGGAGCTTTAATTGTAGCTTCCATAGTGATGGACTGGGAAGGTCCAGCGTCACCTTACCTAACTCAGGAGGTGACAAACTATAACCTCCACTACACCGATCGCTCCGAAATAGGAAGATTTCTATTAGGATCAACCGTCATTTGCTGCTTCCCGCCAAACCATTTTTCTCTCGACCAAAGTCTAAGCGTAGGAAAGACTCTTAAGGTCTGCAGCAGAATTGGATCGTTAACCTAAAACAGCTGTACCGATCCAATATCCGTTTCTCCGATTTGCAGCATAAGTAATCGATCAAAACCCATTGCAACTCCAGCACAATCGGGCAGTCCAGATCGAATCGCATCAATAAATTCGTTATCGATATCCACTTTAGGCAAGCCTCGAGCTAGTCTGATGTCATTATCAATAGAAAATCGCTTCAGGTGCTCGGACCAGTCTTTTAGCTCAAAGTAACCATTAGCCAACTCTAAACCATCGACCACAAACTCAAAGCGTCTCGCTATTCTAGGATCATGCTCATCCAACCGCGCAAGCACTGCTTTTTCAGCAGGATAATCTCGAATAACAAACCTACCTGGTTTAAGGCTGTCGCAAGCTATCGAAAATCTCAAGTCTTCCTCTAAAGTTTTATCTTGCGCCCTCTCTAGGACTTCTCTGTAGGCCAATTCGGTATACGGAGCAATTCCCAAAACACTATCGAGTAACTCTTTGATTTCTTCAATCAGCTGAAGTTCGTCTATACCGACTCTGTACCACTCAATCATAATGAACTCTGGTCTATGATTGCGCCCCATTTCTCCTTCTCTAAATGCTGGGCCTATCGAGTAGATACTAGGAGAACCCGATGACAACAATTTCTTCATTAAATACTCAGGAGAAGTCTGGAGATACCCATGCCCAGAAACTCTAATAGATTCTATATCCGGATCGGTCACTGTGTTCTTTGATAAAACTGGAACCTGAACCTCAACCACCTCTTTCTTGGCAAAAAAATTTCTTAACTCGCCAATAAGAGCCGCTCGATGTTTAATCAGATCAGGAACTTCGATCTTGAAATTTCCGTTTAAAATCCCACAACCGGTTTTTCAACCTTTAATTCGGCTAACATACTCTCCGGTTCTCGTATCAATTCTGAGAACATCGCCTATGTTAACAAATAAAGGGACGCCCTTGACCGTAAACCCTGTGGAAAGCGTGGCTGGTTTAGTGCCGCCCGTCGCTGTATCTCCTTTGAGCCCGGGGTCTGTTTCCGTGACCTCTAACTCAACGAAGTTAGGCGGAGTAACTGCTATCGGCTGTTCATTCCACAACGTGACCTGATAAGAATCCTCTTCCTTTAGCCAGTAACGAGTTTCCCCGACTGCCGCCTGGTCAGCCTCGACTTGTTCATAACTTCCATCCGTTCGCATAAAATGCCAATTCTCACCATCCGAGTAAAGAAACTGCATATCCGTCTCCATTACATCAGCTGCCTCGATCGATTCACCTGATTTAAAGGTCCTCTCCCAGACTCGACCACTCTTGAGGTTTCGGAATTTCACCCGATTAAAAGCCTGTCCCTTGCCAGGTTTAACAAACTCGTTTTCGAGAATCGCGCAAGGATCATTATCTAGCATTACTTTCAAACCAGACTTAAATTCATTGGTAGAATATGACGCCATAATAGATAAACCGCGAAAAAAAGTTGATCATACCTGCGAATAGTAAGCCATGGAAATCTCAAGAGTGGAAAAAGCACATGAAAGATGCTTTTCGACATTCAAGAGACTTACTGGACTTTTTAAACCTGCCTTATACAGATAATGTCAAAGAAAACGGTTTCCCTACATTGGTAACCAAAATTTTTGCCGGGAAAATGACCAGCCAATATAACGACCCCTTGTTAAAGCAAGTTCTCCCCAGCATCCTCGAAGAAAAAGTGAATAAAGAGTTCACAAAAGATCCGCTGGACGAATTTTCCAAGGGCCTAAAAGAACCATCGAACATCCTTCAAAAATATCAAGGTAGAGCGTTGTTGATCGCCTCGAATGCATGCGCGGTAAATTGCAGGTATTGCTTTAGACGCCACTTTCCTTACGAAGAACACAGACCATCAAAAATAACTAAAGCCCTAGACGAAATTAGCAAGAACACATCCATAGAAGAAATCATACTCTCAGGGGGAGACCCTCTGTTATTAGACGACAATAATCTCAGAAAGGTTTTTCAAGCTATAGAGGACATAAAGTCGATAAAAACTATACGCATCCACACCAGGCTACCAGTAATTCTGCCGCAACGTATCTCAGAAAAACTGATCGATACTTTTTACAATCAAAAAAAACGTGTCGTCGTCGTCGTCCATTCCAATCATCCTAATGAACTTGACTCAGATACGAGGCGAGCATTCGAGTGTCTAAAATCTATCGGTGTTTGGTTACTGAATCAGTCGGTCTTGCTCAAAGGCGTGAATGACTGCGATCAAATTCTCACAGATCTATCGAAAAAATTGTTCGATCAGGGAGTTCTCCCATATTACCTTCATCTTCCTGACAAAGTAGCGAATACAACTCATTTTTATATTGATACCAAGCAAGGCCAAAAAATCCACAAAAAAATACAGGCAAAGTTGCCAGGATACTTAGTCCCTAAATTAGTGAGGGAAATACCCGACTACCCTTCAAAAAAAATCCTTTCAATCTAGTCCTACCAAATATTAATCTAACCCATTGCCTCATCAATATCTCTGTCGCTGAATCCTATCAAGTATAAAATTGCATCTAGACCAAAGTTGGAAATTGCATTATCCGCAGAGGCTCTAACTTTCAACTTCGCATGGTAGGCTACCCCGAGGCCGGCTAAATTGAGCATCGGTAAGTCATTCGCTCCATCTCCAACCGCAATAGATTGCTCAATAGTAATAGCTTCTTGATCAACAAGTTTTTCCAAAAGGATCGCTTTTCGATCGGCATCTACAATTTCCCCGGCCACCTTGCCCGTCGCATAGCCATCTACAAATTCAATCGAGTTTGCATAGACATAATCGATATCCAATCTATCTCGCAACCAATCTCCAACATACTGAAAGCCCCCTGAGATGATACCGATTTTGTATCCGAAGTATTGCAGGGTTTTAACTAACTTTTCAGCACCTGGATTGAGATCTACTCCTTTTAAAATTTTAGAAGCTGTTTCTTCCGGCAATCCCTTCAGCAAGGAGAGTCTTCGGCGAAAACTTTCTTGGAAATCAATATGGCCATTCATTGCTAAACGGGTAATCTCACTGACCTCTGACCCAACTCCATGAGCCTTCGCTAACTCATCTATCACCTCTACGTTGATTAGGGTTGAATCCATATCAAATACGACTAATCTTCGATTTCTCCTGAAAACCGAGTCTTTCTGGAAGCTAAAATCAAAACCCAACAGCTCTGAGCGATTAAACAATTCGGTTTGAAAAACCTCGGAAGTCGCGATGGATCCTCGTAATCTCATTTCAACGCAAACTTTAGGATCAACTAAATTGACCGCATTACGATCTGTTAGTCTCCTAATCGTGTCGATATTTAGATTGTATTCGTGAGTGAGTTGACTGACTTCCTTTAATATCAGGCTATCTCTTTCTTTCGACAGCAAAGTCAAAATAAATCGTTCTTGCCCAGATTCCTTTATCCATTTTTTATATCGATCACTCGAGACCTGTGAAACTGTCAACCTTAGTGCCTTCCCGTCCAAACTCTTGGAAATAGAACTTTCTAGTTCAACACGGTCAACCTCGTTACTAACTCGAACCAACAACCCTAACGCTAGCTCAGAGTGAATTGTCGCTTGTCCAATATCTAGAATCTCAGCCTTGTGGCTAAAGAGAGCCGCGCACAAATCAGTCATAAGGCCTGGTCGATCATCTCCTGATATGCTCACCAAAAATATTGAATCCGACATTGTTGCTTTTAAAGCCTTGTATCAAAAGTGGTTACTGTAGCAAACTCGAACTAAATTCGAGAATCTAACCCAGTCTGCCGCGAAGAGAATCGATTTGGAAACCAATAATACAAAACAAAGTATAGTCGATAAGCTAAAGCCCATTGCTCTAGCTTCGCTAGTCACCGCATTAGGAATTACAATACTTTGGATCTCTTATCAAAAAGAACTTTCTGGGCAACATAGGTATGCAATTGGTCTGGCTGATTTACTGGCCTATTCCAGCAAAAATTATGTCATCGAAAAGGACGCTATTAATTTGGCGCTTCTAGGGAGAGAGGTTACTAAAACAAAAGAAGTTGACCGCATCGTTTTTTACGACACGAACAATAAAATACTTGGATTGGTCGGAAACAGTGAAAACGGCCCTCATTACACTGAACAAATAATCGTCGATGACACGTTAGTTGGTTATGTAACGGTGTCACTTAATCAAAAAGCTTTTGGAAAACTACCCATCATTGAACTGCTACTTTATAGCAGTCTGGTGATTTTCGCGGTCACCCTCTTATTTTTTTTAATTGTTAAGGGAAACAAGAACATTAGCACGTCGATCCCCATAGTGTCTGTCACGAAAAAAAAGGACGTCCCCGCATATTGCCTTTTTATAAATGTTCATAATCATCTTTCTCTCGCTAACACTGCGAAAGAAAGTGCTATAGACGATGCGCGCACAATGGCCGCGGAAGTTTGCGCGATGTTCCCTGGTGCATACTTTAAACTGCCAGATGAGGGAGTCTTGGTCTTACTGGATGAGGAATCCATAACAGCTTACGAGAGTGTAAAGGCCGGTTGGTTGCTACAGAAACTGCTCAAGGAAATAGAGACTACAAACCTGTACAGATTTTTTTTATCCACGTGTACCTGTAGCGAAAAACCAAGTGAGTCCTCAGATCAACTGCTAGTAGATGCTATAACTAAAAACGAGAGGGCTTTAGGTCTCAGAATTGCCTCGCTTACCAAGGCGGATTCGATATCACTTTCGGAATCTTTATTCAGTAGGCTATCGGATACACAAAAGGAATCATGTCAGTTGTTGGAACATCCAGTACTCAATGATTTAACCAAAAATCAGGATATCTACGTACTTTCCAGAACCTTGCCTGAAGAGGAGACAATTCAGGAACAGGTCAATATGATTTTAGGGTTCAAAAACGACTAAGCGGCCTAACATCTTTGTCAATCTCCCTCTTTCGTCAAAGTATCAACCCTTTGAAAACCTCGAGGCAGCTTTTTGCCTCGGCGTCCTCTCTCTCCTAAATAATGAACAATATCAGAATGCTTCAGCTTCAGATGCCTCTGGCCGGCCCCAACCACTAAGATGTCATCTTGAGCAAACGCCTCCACAAGAATCAACTTTTCCTCACCTGAATTAAAGGATGACTTGGGTATATTAATTATCTTATTACCCTTTCCCCGCGCCAATTCAGGTAGTTCGTTAACATCAAAGACCAACAATCGACCTTGGTTGGTAACTGCAGCGAGATACACAGTTTTGTCAGAGCTAGGAACTATACACGGGGGCAGCGCGCTAACGCCTTCGCGGACTGAGAGACACGACTTCCCGCTTCTAGCCTTCGTTATCGTATCGCCCAATCGACCCCGAAAACCAAATCCAGCATCAGAACAAAAAAGAACTTCAGTAGCCTCGTTGCCAATAGCCATTCCCACAAATCGACTATTTTCGGTAATCTTGAATCGGCCAGTTAATGGTTCTCCCTGACCCCGAGCTGATGGTAATGAATGAGGAGCCGCATTGAAGGTTTTACCGCCAGAATCGAGAAAAACAAGCAATTCATTGGTTTTACCCTTAACGGCCTGAGAATAAGCGTCTCCCGACCGATAATTTAAATCCCTGGCATTTAAATCGTGCCCTTTGGCAACCCTTACCCATCCTTTTTCAGAAAGAACCACGGTTATTGGGTCATTGGTTATGAAGTCTTCTTCAGAGAAAGCCATTGCTTCTTCAACGGACACCAACTCGGATCTTCTCGAATCTCCAAAATCGCGAGAAATCTCCTTGAACTCATTTTTTAGCAAAGTCTTTAACCTCGCCCGAGAGCCCAGGATTTTATTTATTTCTTTCTGTTCTACTTCAAGTTCTTGAATTTCCCCTCTTATCTTAAATTCTTCCAACTTTGCTAACTGTCTTAATCTTAGATCTAGTATCGCATTAGCCTGAATTTCGCTGAGTTCGAACCTCGCCATTAGTTCGTTTTTAGGGTCCTCTTCTTCTCTAATTATTTGAATCACCTCATCAATAGACAGATATGCGATCATCAGCCCTTGCAATATATGCAATCGATCAATGATTTTTTCCAATCGGAAATTCAGCCGTCGTTTGACGGTTTCTTCTCTATACTTTAGCCACTCAACGAGTATTTCTCGGATGTTCTTAGTCGCTGGTCGACCATCCAAGCCGATCATATTCATGTTTACACGATGACTTCTCTCGAGATCTGTAGTCGCGAACAGATGGGACATTAGTCTATTTACGTCCACCCGGTTTGACCTTGGCACTAACACCAACCTAACCGGATTGTCATAGTCCGACTCGTCACGCAAATCGACCAGCATTGGTAGCTTTTTATTGTTCATCTGCTGCGCGATTTGCTCTAAGACCTTCACTGGTGAACTTTGATGAGGCAACCCGTTAATGACAATGTCTCCATTTTCTATCGCATAAACGGCTCGACTCTTAATCGACCCTTTCCCTTCCGAATATATTTGCTCTATTTCCGCAAAAGGTGTCACGATTTGTGCCTCCGAGGGAAAATCTGGCCCCTTTACAATTTGCATCAAGTCAACGACCGTCGCTTTGGGTTTGTCCAAAAGGTGTATGCAGGCTTCTAGGACCTCAATCATGTTATGAGGTAAGAGATCAGTTGCCATTCCTACAGCTATACCAGTTCCGCCATTAAGGAGCACAAATGGAACCTGCGCCGGTAAAAGACAAGGCTCTTGGTATGCGCCATCAAAATTCGGGACAAAGTCCACTGTTCCTTGCTTCGATTCAGCTAACAATAGTTCAGCATATTTGGACAACCTAGACTCGGTATATCTTTGAGCCGCAAAAGATTTTGGATCGTCCGGCGCGCCCCAATTCCCCTGGCCATCAACCAGTGGATAACGAAAAGAGAAATCCTGAGCCATTAACACCATAGCCTCATAGCAAGCCGCGTCGCCATGTGGGTGAAATTTACCAATGACCTCGCCTACCGTTCTTGCGGATTTAGTGAACTTAGCCTGGTTGTTGAGACCTAGCTCACCCATTGCATAAATGATCCGTCTTTGTACGGGTTTCAAACCATCTGCCAAGTGAGGTAATGCTCGATCATTGATGACGTACATCGAATAGTCCAAGTAGGCCTTCTCTGTGTACCTCTCGAGCTCCATACTTTCCACTTCAAGACCAGATGTACCCGTCATAATCTAACTTCCTATGAATTTAACTAAGCGATTTGTGCTTGATCACCTTTCTTTTCTAGCCAAGAACGTCGGTCTCCCGCTCTTTTCTTTGCAAGTAGCATGTCCATAACTTCTTCTGTTTTTTTATTTTTAGACGAGATTTTTAGCTGTACCAACCGACGGCCACTCGGATCCATAGCAGTCTCTCTGAGTTGGGTAGCGTTCATTTCACCAAGCCCCTTAAACCGTTGGACCACTGGCGAGCTTCTTTTATTTTCTTCACTCAATCGTTCGACAACTTGGTTCTTCTCCGCGTCATCCAAGGCATAGTAGACCTCTTTCCCTAGGTCGATTCGATACAACGGTGGCATAGCTACATACACATGCCCCTGCTCAACCAGGGTCCTAAAATGCCTTACAAAGAGAGCACAAATCAAAGTGGCAATATGAGCGCCATCTGAGTCTGCATCGGCTAAAATACAAACTTTATTGTATCTTAACCCCGACAGATCGCTTGATCCCGGATCAACGCCAACCGCAACAGCAATGTCATGAACAGTTTCGGAAGCTAAAACCTGAGCAGAATCGACTTCCCAAGTGTTCAAAATTTTACCTCTTAACGGCAAAACCGCTTGGAACTCTCTATCTCTTGCTTGCTTCGCCGACCCTCCAGCGGAGTCCCCTTCGACCAAAAATAATTCAGATTTATTAATGTCTTGACCAGAGCAATCCGATAACTTACCCGGAAGGGCAGGGCCAGAGGTTACTGTTTTTCGTGTTATTTTTTTTGCTGCGTTCGTTCGTTTCTGAGCATTAGAAATAACAAGTTCGGCGATTTTTTCGCCCTCCTGGGGATGCTCGTTAAGCCACAGGCTAAATGCGTCTTTTGCTGCTCCTGAAACAAAGATAGAAGATTGGCGAGAAGAGAGCCTCTCTTTAGTTTGGCCAGCAAACTGAGGGTCGGTCAATTTGACGGATAACACGTAGCTGCACTGTTCCCACAAATCGTCACCCGTCAATTTGATTCCCTTTGGAATAAGAGAGTGGAAATCACAAAATTCTCTTAACGCCTCGGTTAAGCCAGAACGAAGGCCTGTAACATGCGTCCCGCCCTGCGGAGTAGGGATCAAATTAACATAAGATTCGGTCAATACTTCATTCGCATCGACGAGCCATTTTAAGGCGTAGTCCACTGCTTCGCCCTCTCCTTGAGCACTGTGAATAACGACATCAGTAGGAATTGACTCGGATCCGCTTAATGAGTCTAGGAGATATTCTTCTAAACCACCCTCATATATCCAGGTAGCACTATCTTCTTTCTTTCCCTCAACGTTGAAAGCCACTCGCAAGCCAGGGCTAAGCACCGCCTTTGCTCTCAATAGATGCTTCAACCTAGTAACCGATACATTTGGTGTATCAAAATACTCTGCCTCAGGTAGAAAACGTATCGTAGTACCAGTGTTTCGTTTCCCGACAGTATCGATGAGTTCTAGATTAGTCTTCGGCGAACCTTTTTCATATTTTTGTTGAAAAACACATCCGTCTCGTTTGACCTGAACTTCAAGCCACAAGGACAACGCATTAACCACTGATACACCAACACCATGGAGGCCACCTGAATAGTTATAATTATCAGAGTCAAATTTTCCCCCCGAATGCAGCCTGGTCAAAATCAATTCCACGCCCGAAACCTTGTATTCGGGATGATCATCGACTGGCATACCGCGACCGTCGTCAATCACCTCAATCGATCCATCTTTGAAGAGAGTAACTTCAATATTTTTTGCGTGGCCTGAAATAGCTTCGTCTACACTGTTATCAACGACTTCTTGAACTAAGTGGTTCGGCCTCGACGTATCGGTATACATCCCAGGGCGCCTCCTTACCGGCTCTAAACCCGATAGAACCTGCAAAGATGCGGCAGAATAATTTTTTTCACTCATTAGTACGACTCACAATCAAATTAGCGTCGGCAAATTCCAGAGCACCAAAACATTTATATGGCAAAGCTTCTCAGTCAAGCGGTTCAGCATTTACAAAACCAACTCATATGAACGGATCTCTCGACAAAACTACCCTTCTAGCTTCGAAACGTCAGCGAAAGTAACCAACAATCTGCAACAAATCGCGCAAGCGTTACTCATTAAAGGATTGAACAGAACCTAGACCATTTTCTATACAGACCGACAGAATTTCACCGAGAAACTTGTTAATTTGTTCTTTCTCGTCGGGCTGACGCATTTTTTTATTGGGATATTCATAAGCGCCATGAAAGACTCTTTGATTTTCGATGCTTACTACCTCTGCACTCTTTGCGTCATGGTATATTCTTACTGAACTACTTGGGATAACGTTCCATTCCCCTTTTCGTTTAACCTGATCAATGGAAACAGTAGTTGTGTATGGTCCTCGGTCTAAGACAACTATCCGAACTTTTACAACCTGTTCTGCAAAACTCACAGCGATAGTCTTGGCTTTCTTCGACCGCATTTCTCCAAAAAGTTTGAGTAGCTTGTGATAGTTCATATCGCACTCGGCCATATGTGTGGCCAAGTCGGGAGAATATTTTTTAGATTGAGCAGATCGACCACGATGCAACCAGGCTATAGGTAACTCAAACTTCTTAGAACGGCTTAGAATTTCTCGATCTGTTTCCGGCCTTTTCTCAGACAATCTTTTTCTCACGCGACGCGTTAGCGTGAATATACAGATTCTTTTCAGATAGGTCACCCTACCCAATCAGTTGCATTAGTAAAGCGTTCAAGATACTGATATCAGCTCTTTTGAAATATAAGGAGCGACTTAAGCGATAAAAAAATAGACCTTGACTATGAACTTTCTCAACCATTTTAGAGATTAAAAAAGTCAGTCTTGATTCTCTAATTCTACTTGTTTTTTTGTGGCTGCAAGATAGAATGGCCAGTCCAATTTGGTCATACCAAATTGATGACGAGAAATTAAGATTAGCCCTCAACTAAAGGCAAATATTAGTGTTTAGCAAAATATTAACAAAGTGGTCTAAAGCACTTTCTAGATCTTTCAGTGCCAAAAACTCCATGTCAAAGTATTGGTTACTTTCTGCTTGCTTCTTGCTTGTAGCAACTAATGCGACCACTGCCGATCTAGCCCAAGTTTATGACGATGCAAAGAAAGGCGATCCCGTTGTAGGTGCTTCGCGAGCCAATTTTCAGGCTATTAGAGAAAACGTACCCCAAGCTCGCTCTCGCATTCTTCCCTCTGTAAATGCAGGAATCTCAACCCAAAAGAACGAAATCGATTTTCCAGGCGCTATCGACTCCAATCCATTCAGCCCTAACTTTGGAAATCCAATACCAGGTGAAAACTTCAATGAAAATGGTTGGAATGCTCAACTTCGACAATCGATTATTGACGTTTCTAGCTGGGCTTCTCTAAAAAGCGCTCAGTCTTCAGTCAAAGCAGCAGAATATGAGCTCAAGCAGATCGAGCAGGAACTGATTGTTCGAGTGGTTAGGGCCTATATGAATGTGCTTCGAGCGCAGGATTTTTTAGACACGTCAAACGCTGAAGTTACCGCGGTCAACAGGCAACTTGAGCAGGTTCAGCAACGCTTTGATGTAGGTTTAGTGGCGATAACTGATGTTCTTGAATCGCAAGCCGCCTATGATAATGCCTTGGTTAGAAAGATTCAGGCTGATGGGGATCAAGGCATTTTCTTTCAGACATTAGGCACGTTAACTGGGAAAACATATGAATCTTTAGATCGAGTGTCCGAGTCCCTACCAATAATCAACCCTAACCCTTATCAAGAAGCCGAATGGGTAAAAACAGCGCAAGAAGAAAACCTGGGAATTCTCTATGCTAACGAACAACTAATAGCGTCAAGAAGAAATATGAGGGCTAAACGCTCAGAGCATCTACCTACCGTGGATGGTATCGTGAATAAGTCGCACACAGTCTCTGGCGGCCGTAACTTTTTTGGCTCAGACACTACCGATTACACCAGTTTTGGGCTCCAACTAAGTTTACCTATATACAATGGTGGGCTTACTCGTTCACGTGTTAAACAAGCAGCTGCGCAAGCTGACCAGGCAAGCGAACTGCTAAACAATCGACGACTGACCGTCATAAGAGATACTAGAAATTTATATCGAGCAGTGGCTACTGATGTAGTTAGAGTAAAAGCCAGGCTCAAAGCGATCAAATCCTCGACCAGCGCTTTGGAAGCAGTTGAAACTGGTTACGAGGTTGGTACTAGAAACGTCGTCGATGTTTTACAAGCACAACAAAGGCTTTTTGCATCCCAATTCGACTACGCAGACTCGCGGTATAATTACATCATAAACTTAATGGCCCTCAAGCAGGCGGCAGGCACATTGAATGATGATGACCTAATGGAGCTTAATCAATTTTCTGACCCAAAAGACCAAGTATTTAGACAAGTTTCGTCAGATCGAGGAGTCGAATATTCGACTTTTCAGTAACTCTACAAGTTGGTTGGTAGACCCCTTATTATTTTCTATTGTCTCTATAGCTGCTCCGCCCATTTTCCGCCTTTTTTCTTTGGATGATAGAAGGCTGTCAAGCGTATTTTGCAAATCTATAGAGTCGTTCACAGTTTTAAGTCCCCCATCCTTTTCGAACTCCAGCATGACTTCCGAGAAATTGTGCTGATACGGTCCTACTAATATGGGTAAACCATACACGGCTGGCTCTATAGGATTGTGCCCTCCAACATCAACAAAACTGCCACCTACAGTAGCAATATCAGCTAATCCATAGAGATCAAACAAACTTCCCATGACATCCCCGATCAATACATTGACCTTATTCATCTCACGAAGGCCTCCCAGTAAAGATTCGTAGTGCACCTCCACCCCGTCTCTTTCGAAAATTGAACCTACGAACTTTGACCGGGGCGGATGTCTAGGAACCAAAATGAGAAGCAGATCTTCATATCTCGTTTTTAGCTTCTTATAAACCGTCAACATGATCTCTTCTTCTCCATCATGCGTGGAGGCTACTATCCAAACCAATCGTTGGTCTAACCCAAGCCCTTTGCGTCTCTCAAAAGAGTCGGCAATCAAGTTAGGGGGCACACTTAAATCAAACTTCATATTCCCTAAAGCCCTGGCTTTTTTTGGATCCAAACCCAAATCAATAAAGCGACTAACGTGTCCATCATACTGGCAGGCCATCAACTGCACTTGGTGCAACAACCTCTTGATCAAAGGACGTATAAATGTGTAACGCCTTGCAGATCTTTCGGATAAGCGTGCGTTAATACAAATCACAGGAATATCCCTTTTCGCTGCCTCATTCACGAGATTCGGCCAGAGCTCGGTTTCCATCAGAATAAGTATTCTGGGTTGAACTAGATCAAAAAACCTTCTGACCGCGAATTGATAATCGTAGGGCAGATACGAATGTTCGACCCCACTTCCAAAAATTTTTTTCGCCATCGCCGAGCCGGTTGGTGTCATAGTGGTAATCAGTATGCGGAGGCTCTGGTCTTGTTTAATCAACTCCTGAATAACTGGCGCTGCGGAAATAGTTTCCCCAGCGGAAACGGTATGAAAACAGACACAGCCAGTACTTAACTCGGAAGAAAGTAACCCAAATCTCTCAGATATCCTATGTCGGTATTCAGGTTCTCGAATCGACCTAAACAACAACATGGCAAAGATCAGAGGCGTCAAAAACCAGACGACAATTCGATAGAGATATAAGATCATTGCGACAGCCTGATTGAGCTCCACTTTAGTGTCAACGTGAAATAATGACAAAACAAAACTCTTCAAAAAATCGCACGAGAATAGATGTCGCAATCATCGGAGGGGGCATTGCAGGCACCTGGTTGCTCAGACTTCTTAGCCAAAAAGGTTATAGCGCTGTGCTTTTGGAGCAAAATGAGATTGGCTGCGGACAAACTCTTGCCTCGCAGGGAATGATCCATGGCGGATTGAAGTACGCTTTAACAGGTTTGTTGTCCAATGAATCAGAAGCTATCGCTGAGATGCCCCTTCGCTGGAAAAATTGTTTGTATTCAAAAGAAGGCGAAATTGATCTACGCCACACTGAAATTTTGTCAGATAGCTACTACATGTACAGTGAAAGCAAAATCGGGAAGCTAGCGTCCTTTTTTGCCAGCAAAGCACTACGAAGCAGGATAGAAAAAGTAAGCCATGACGATAGACCTGAGTGCTTCGACCGATTTAAAGGCTTACTTTATAGATTGAACGATCTGGTTTTAAACACAGAATCCTTACTCGAGCAATTGTTATCGGGACTTGAAGACCGGGCTTTCAAACTAGAATGTTCTAACAAAACAATTAAAAAAATCGACAAAGGCTATCAATTAAATCTTTCCGATACGAAGATAGAAACCGACACATTAATTAACTGTTCCGGTAACGGGACAAAGTCTCTCCTCGAAGGACTGAATATAAGTGAATTCAAAATACAAAACCGCCCACTGAAACAAATAATGGTCGATGCGCCTCAAGACCTAAACATGTTTGCACACTGCCTAACCAACCTCAACAGTACAGAGCCACGGATGACCATCACAACCCACCAGAAAAAAAATAAGAAAATCTGGTACGTCGGCGGTCAGCTGGCAACTGAAGGAGCTGACTTGCCTGACGACTTATTAATTGAAAAAGCCAAGGTCGAACTGGAACAATGTGTATCCTGGCTGAAACCGAAAGAAGAGTCTCTGAGAATCTTAGCTATAGATAGAGTTGAGCCTCATACAAAAAATCAACGCAAACCTGACGAAGCATTCGCAGAAAGGGTGCAAGATTTTATTCAGTGCTTCCCAACAAAGTTGACCCTAACTCCAAATCTAGGGGACAAAATAATGCTTCTTCTCGATCACCCAAAGCATAAAGATATAGTAAACAGTGCGCATGCTAGAGCAAATATTGGTGTGCCCCCTTGGTAGTTAAAACCAGGAGGCTTGGACTTACAGGTTTCGATGTGTCCGAAATCTCACTCGGTAGCGTTAAATTTGGGCGCACAACAGGGTTGAAATATCCTAATAGGGTGAGTATCCCGAATGATGAGCAACTGAAGAGATTAATCTGCGAAGCCAACGATCTGGGGATAAATCTCTTAGACACCGCACCTGCCTACGGAGAGAGTGAACAACGAATCGGCGAATTGTTGCATAACGAAATCAAAGGTTGGAAGATTTCAACCAAAGTAGGAGAAGAGTTTGATGGCAAGAGTTCACACTTTAACTTCGAACCTGCTGCCATTAACCAAAGCATACACAGATCGATAAAGCGATTGCGCAGAGATCATCTAGATATTGCTCTTATTCATTCCAACGGGGAGGATGAAGATATTCTACTAAATTTTGGTGCACTGGAAACACTCAAGGCATTGAAGCAAAAGGGCCTGATCAAGGCTGTTGGGATATCATATAAAACCTCAGCAGGAGCAAAAATTGCCATTCGCCAAGGAGCCGATCTGCTCATGGCAACTTTAAATACTGCGGATAGAAGTCAGGAAAAGACAATCAGAGAAGCATTCGACTCTGGAGTTGGTGTACTGATAAAAAAACCTTTTGCCAGCGGGCATCAGGCAAATTCCTCAAGCTTGAGGTTTGTTCTCGAACGCGAAGAAGTCACTAGTGTAGTCATAGGAACCACTAATATCGGTCACCTCAAAGAAAATGCAATTTGGGCAAGTCACTGTTAGCTATCTTTAATTCGATCTACAATTTCACTGGTAGATAGATCTTCAACTAAAGTCAAAACATTCACAGAACCACCGTAGCCCCTAACAAAGTCTCCACCAACCACTCGCTCCTCACTGTAATCACCGCCTTTGACCAACACGTCTGGTTTTATCTCCTCGAGGAGGCGCTCTGGAGTATCTTCATCGAACCCCACAACCCAATCAACCGCGCCTAACCCCGAAATGACCAGAGCCCTGGATTCATACTTAACAATAGGTCGTCCAAGTCCTTTCAAGCGGCTTACCGATTCGTCTTTATTTAGCGCTACGATTAATCTGTCACCCAACTTAGCAGCTTCCTCGAGATAAGTTACGTGACCCGCATGAAGAATATCAAAACAACCGTTTGTAAAAACAATTCTCTGACCAGACTCCTTCGCCTCTTTCACCATATCAATTAAAGTGTGTTTATCCACCACACCTCGCCCGATCGTCATGAGCTTTAGACCGCTTTCGAGCTCTGGCGCTGATATAGGAGCTGTTCCAAGCTTTCCTATAACTAAGCTCGAGGCAAGGTTTGCAAGCTCTGACAACTGATGAACGCTAATTCCGAGCGCCAACCCCAAACCCATGACAGCTGCTGAGGTATCCCCAGCACCAGTCACGTCAAAAACATCGACTGGCCTTGCAGGAATATGACGGCTACTGCTCGCGTCGTTAATACTCATTCCCTCACCACCTAGCGTGATGATAATGTTTTTGATATCTAGCTCATCGCAAATGCGTCTCGCAACTTCTGGAAATCCTGTCTTTTCCAACCCAACGAAGTCAGCAAATTCCTTTTCGTTGGGTTTAACAATATCGCTGTTCTTATATTCACTTAAAGGCTTGGCTTTCGGATCAACTAACACAGGTACACCATTTAAGTTTGCAGCCGTGATCAGCGCTTGAGGCTCCTGTAAAACTCCTTTGTCATAGTCTTCCAAGATCAGGACCTGAGCTTCTTTCAGATACTTTTCCACCCGATTCAAGAGTAGTGCTAGCCGCTCGCTTTCACCAATCTGAGGTGGCTGCTCCTCGAAATCCAGCCTGATCATCTGTTGGCTGTTCGCCAATACTCTGAGTTTCACTGGCGTTCGCCAGTCTTGGAGTTCAATGAACTGACAATTCACCCCGGCAGCCGAGAGCGATTGACGCAATTGCTCGCCAGCTTCGTCCTGACCAGTAAAGCCAAGCAAAGTACACTTAGCGCCCAAACTTACTACGTTTAGCGCCACATTAGCCGCTCCACCAGGACGGTATTCTTGTCCAGAGACCACAACAATTGGCACAGGCGCTTCAGGAGAAACCCGATCCGCATCGCCAACCCAATATCTATCAAGCATTAGATCGCCGACAACTAGAACGTGAAGTTTTCTAAAATCCTTAACGTCGAACGAATTTGTTTGGTCTTCCAACTTATCGGTCCCGCACCAGAAACTCCAAGAATTCTAGCACGTAGTGCTTTACTATTAGAGTTCTCCTTCGGACCAGCGTTCAATAACCGGAAATTCTTTCTTGAAACCTATAGAATTAACCATCAAGGACTTCAAGCCATCCTTATGGCCTGCCTGGCTCGTCGTGGTTATAGGTTATTTATTGGCAAAACTGCCTCTCAAAACCATTGCTTTAATTGGGACAGCAATAGGCAAGTTATTTTTCTACGCAAGTCGACGTCGACGGCAGATCACTGAGGTAAACATTAGTTTATGTTTCCCCGAACTCCAAGCCGCTGAACAGACTCAGCTCGTTAAAAAATGTTTCGTACAGGTCGGTATTGGCTTAATCGAATTACTTGTGCCTTGGCTCAATCCTTCCCGCAACATCTCTCAATTCATTGACGTATGTGGCGCAGAAAATTTGAAAACTGCATTGAACGAGAATAAAGGGGTCATCATCGTTGGCGCTCATTTCGCATCACTTGATTTCTTGATTCCAGCCTTGTGTGCGCAGGGGCCTATAGACTGCATGTATCGGGCGAACCGCAACAGAGTCTGGGAATGGCTTCAAGTCCGAGGCCGACAGAACTTCTTTGGCAGAGTCATTGAACGTGAAGAAATGAAGGAAACTATTCGATGCTTAAAAGATGGACGAGCATTGTGGTATGGCGCTGACCAAGACTATGGAGCAAAACATTCGATTTTCGCCCCTTTTTTCGATATTGA